>JACAEL010000018.1 GCA_013388835.1 Candidatus Thorarchaeota archaeon
CCTCACCCTTTTCAAACCTGAGCCGGACGCCTTCGATGACACGACCCTGATAGACAAAGGGGATGTCGAAGTAGACCGTTCCCTCTACTGTGTCCTCAATCGGAGCCGTAAAGACCTCTCCGCTGGGCATGTTCTTCTTCCCGTCTGATGCAATCCAGACCCGCCCATCGGTGCGCGCATACAGGTCGGTCTCCGGACCAACAAACCTCACATCGCTGTGGCGTTCGAGGTGTTCCTTGACCAGGTAGAGGTTCTTCGACTCAGCAGCCCAATCAATCAGTGTGGCACCGTATACGAAGTCCTCGTACTCCTCAAGGCTCATGTTGGCCTGCTGGGCCAGTGCTCTACACGGGTGGACAGTCAAGACCCACCGCTTGGACAGCACGGTGTCTTGAATAGGCCTCTGGACTCTGCTTACCGCAATCAGACGCTTGGGGTCGACTGATGTGAGTGTTCTCGTGTTCATAGGTGCGCTCAGATTGATGATGACGTCAGCGGCCTTGTACATCTCGGCTACGTGCTTGGGAAAGACCTCTAAGGTCTCCGGGCTGGAATTCTCAAGCGTCGCCCTCTGTATTTCCTCGCTTTCGAACAGGGTCAGTACCTTTCCTCCTGCAAGGGAAACGTGTTTGGCCACAGCAATAGCCAGTGTGTGCGACTCAGGAGAGGCTCTGACAATCACCATGTCACCGGGCCTGACCTCAGCGCTCCACTTGACAAGTATCTCCGCATGTCTCTCAGTTCTGGGGTCCATTTCTACCAGCGCGGCAGCTGAGTGTTGCCTCATTTATGACTTCTCATTCTGGCCTGTAATGCGAGCTCCGAAGAAGAACCACGCCTGTCCATCTAGTTCAATCAACAATCTATGAACTCACGTGATGAGAATGGACTCTGTCGTGGAAGTCAAGGCCGGACTAGGCAGAGGTGCCAGCGTTACCGGACCCCGAGCAGTTCACACACCGAATACCACAGTAACATTCAGTTTCTCCGCTGCGGTGACAGGTCAGAATCACTCATGTGAGAGTCCTGAGAAGGGTTTGGCTTAATAGTACGATTGTATCCACGGCATTCAGTAGACATGGATCCTGCAGGACTAGTGGTCATTGGAATCTTCGTCGTCACACTCCTGATAATAATGACCGAACAAGTGAACGATACAGCTGCCTCACTTCTGGGGTTTGCGGCAGCAGCCACAGTGGTCTATGCCAGTGGAGGCGCAGACTTCGGAGCTCTCGCAAAGTCCATGGACTGGAGCGTCATAATGTTTGTTGTTGCCATGATGGTAATCGTGTCAGTTGTTGCGTCGTCGGGGCTATTCCAATACTTAGCCCTCATAATCGCAGTCAGGACTGCAGGAAACCCAAGACGCATCTTCGACTCCTTCATGGTTCTCGTCTTTGTCATCTCACTCTTCTTCGACCCGCTGCCCACAATGCTCATCGTAAGCACCTTCACTGTCGAGGTGTGCAACGCTATTGATGTCGACTTCCGCCCGTATCTCATGACGGAGGCGGTGATTGCGGGAATCGGGTCTTTTCCAACTCCAATCGGCTCGGTGTCAAACCTCGTTGTGGTGTATCTTGCTGACATAAACGCTGGCATCATGTTCTTGCTCCTCCTTCCTCTCGCGGTGCTGCTGACACTATTCACAGTCATGTACATGCGACGCAAGTACTCAGAGGTCATAAGCGACCAGAAGGAGAGGGACATCACGGACCTGCTTGGTGTCAATCCCCTATCTATGGTGAGGTCAAAGTCCGACTTCATTGCTTCATGCATTGCCATGTCGATTCTCATCTTGGGACTCATTGTGGCTCCTGAGCAAGCGTCAATGCTGGCGTTGCTTCTGGCCTCCGGGTTGCTCCTCACCTCAGGAAACCGAGCAAAGGATTTCCTGAGAACGCTCTCATGGGACAGCATATTCTTCCTAGTAGGAATGTTCGGAATAGTCCAAGCCTTGGATGCGACCGGTGTCATTGCTGACCTAGGCGCCGCCCTCGTGGGACTCTCAGAGGCGAACTATGTGGTTGCAATTCTTGTGATGATCTGGGTTCCCGGTGGCTTGATGGCCCCTATCGACGCGAAGGCAGTTGGTATCCTTGTCGCTCCTGCAGTGAAGGAACTCACGGCAATCAACCCTGTGATTCCAATCTCACTAGTTGCTGGCACCAACATGGGCGGCTACGTTGTACCATTCGGAGATGCGCCCAACACTGTTGTGGTCTCCATCGCAGAGAAACACTGCAAACCTCTCAGCTGGTCGGAGTTCAACAGAGCAGTCATCCCGATTGGTCTATTTCACCTAGCTGTCAGCACTGTCTACCTCTCACTGACAGCTCTTCTCTTCCCGTGAGCACCACCATAGCGAGCCAGTCGATGATAACATCAGTGAACCGGATGCTTCATAACAGGATGGGCCACGAAGCCTTCAACAGAGTGAGGGAACTGATGTTGATGCAGAGAATTACCGACATGAGTGAAGGAGTGATAGACTCGACAGGCTTCGCCCGACTGAGAGCATTGAAGTGCAGCGGTGCGCTCGCATTCGTATCTGATGCCATACGCCTCTGCGAACCTGAGAAAGTCTTCGTGGTGACCGACTCAAGCGAGGACCGTAGTCGTGTGAGGAGAGGGGCCATTGAGAGAGGAGAGGAGGAGGAGCTGGTCATGCCGGGCCATACTGTGCACTTCGATGGGTATTACGACCAGGGCCGCGACACCAACAGCACACGCTACCTAGTCCCCGAGCGGGAGCAGTTCGAGCCGTCCCTCAATCAGGTCGATCGCGAACAGGGTCTGTGCGAGGTCAGAGGTCTCCTGAGAGGTTCGATGAGAGGCCGCGAGATGATTGTTCGGTTCTTCTCTCTTGCACCACCAGACTCCCCATACTCGATAATGACAATGCAGATTACGGACTCATACTACGTTGCTCACAGCCTTGACCTGCTCTACAGACCGGCCTATGGAGAATTCTGCAGACCAGATATGGACAACAGCTTCTTCAAAGTGCTTCACTCAACAGGTCGACTCGAAAGGGGTGTGTCTGTCGATGTCGATAAGCGTCGTGTATACATCGACTATACCGACAATGCAGTGTATAGTGTCAACACGCAGTACGCAGGCAACACGGTGGGCCTGAAGAAGCTAGCATTCCGTCTTGCTATCCGAAAGGCAGACAGAGAAAACTGGCTTGCAGAGCACATGTTCATTATGGGTGTGCAGGGACCCGGAGGTCGAAAGACCTACTTCACAGGAGCATATCCTTCAGGGTGTGGAAAGACCAGCACATCGATGACTGTGGGCGAGACCATTGTGGGAGACGACCTTGCCTACATCAGAAGGTTCGGTCAGGAGGTGCGAACCGCAAACGTCGAGTGTGGCATATTCGGAATCATCAGAGGGGTCAGTGCAGTGGACGACCCAATCATATTCAGTTCTCTGACGACCCCCGGCGAGATCATATTCTCGAACGTCCTAGTCCATGATGGTGTGCCTTACTGGCTACAGGACGGACGCACTCCTCCCCTCACTGGCCGCAACTATGCAGGCGAGTGGCACGAAGGAATGATCGGACCGGACGGCGTTCCCGTGCCAATGGCTCACAGAAACGCTAGATACACCATGATGCTGAACCGATTGCCAAACCTTGATCCACTTGCCGATGACCCGATGGGGGTGCCGCTCAGTGGGATCATCTATGGCGGGAGGGACTCGGACACAAATGTGCCTGTCAGGGAGTCCTTCAGCTGGGAGCACGGCGTCATCTGCATTGGAGCAAGCCTGGAGTCAGAGTCCACCGCCGCGACGATAGGAAAGGAGGGCGTCATGCAGTTTCAGCCATTTGCGAACCGGGACTTCATCTCAATACCACTCGGTCGCTATGTGAAGAACCACCTGACATTCGCGAGGGGGCTGGAGCGACCACCCCGGGTATTTGGAGTGAACTACTTCCTCAAGGATGATAGGGGAGAATACCTCAACGAGAAGGACAACAAACGCGTGTGGCTTAAGTGGATGGAACTGAGAGTTCACGGAGATGTCGAAGCGCTCAGGTCCCCTGTTGGTTGGCTACCCAAGTACTCGGACTTGGAAAGGCTGTTCGGGTCGGTACTGAATCGGGAGTACTCGAAACAGAGCTACACAACACAGTTCACAATCAGGACGACCAAGCTTCTTGAGAAGATTCAGAGGATAGAGTCCATCTATCGCACTCAAGCAAGCGAGACGCCAGACTTGCTCTTCAGAGTATTGCAGGAGGAGCGAGAGAGGCTCGAGAGAGCAAGGGCAGAGCTGGGCGACAACATTCCACCCAGCGCATTTGTCTGACAGCGAACAAGGAGGCTAACGGGCCGCAGCAATGCACAGCGTACTAGACCGGCGGTGGTTCTCTGACAACTCTTACCAAGACCGAGTTGAAACCGGGCGTATGGCCAAATGCAGTGTGTCTGTCATCCGTCAACACATTGATGTTCCCGTCACTCATCCACCAGCCATCAGAGGACCAGATGACCCGAGGGTCTATGTCTTCGGTCAATACCAGCCTGACGCCGGTCAGACAGCCTCGCTTCGACTCGACCCGGACTCTGTCCCCTTCTGACAGTCCGAGCTTGCTGGCTGTATCGGGATGCATTCTTATGAAAGTACGTTGTGAACCGACCTGCGCCCTTGTCGGCATCCGCAAGGGCTCTTCCATGGCATCATACTTGCATGCGTCTAGGATGCACTGACGACATCCGACGCACTTTGAAGGGTCCCACCTGGGAATCAGCAGTCCAGTCATGCTCGGCGGCACCGTGAGCATGCGACGGTCCAGCGACACTGCGAGGAGTCTTACGGATTCAGCAAGAGCTTCCCGCATCACCCGATGGTCGTCATTGTGTATGTCATCGCTGCGTTGTATCTCAACTGCACTCGGAGATGACAGCGATATTGCCTCTTCTGGACACTCTCTTGCACATCTCTGACAAGTGGTGCAATGAACGAAGCTCTTCACACTACCACCGACCTCAAGTGTTGTGTATTGCGAGTGAAGCCGTTCTCTGAGGCGGCCGGATATCATTATGAGGGGATACTCTGCGTAAGTGTCGGGGGTGCTGACAGGACTCTCTGCAGGCTCCTCATAGAAGGGGAGTGGGTCATAGCCCATCCTTGCGAGTTGCTCCGAGTAGAGCTCCACCTTTCCCGATGGCGTGGAGAACCTGTGGTCGGCGAAAGGTATTGCAGGAGAGGAGGTTCGTATCCCCTCAGGGTGCGCCATGAGGCCTTCCAGAGTGATGTGTTGGCAGTCATGAGAACTCAGCGCCAGTCGAATCATTGCGAGCTCGTCTTCGCGAAAGAACTCGCCGAGTCCCAACCTTGTGGCTACTCCTCTCCAGATGTCGAGTTCGCTCATTGCCTCTCCAATGGGGTCGATGAGCTTGGGGGCATACTGGACGATGCGATGTAGCTCGCTGTGGACGAGATTGTGGTGCTCAAATATGAAGGTGGCAGGGAGGACAATGTCACATAGTCTTGCCGTGTCCGTCATCTCCAGATCGATGCAGACCTTGAATGGTATCCTCTGTAGTGCAGCCATCGTCTTGTGCGTGTTTGGCCACTGCGTGACGGGACTTGCCGCCTGGATGACAAGGACCTTCAGAGGGCTCTCAGGCTGACTCAGAATCAGATCGGGGAGATAAGTCGCCGATGGGACGATTGGTTTGACATGTGAATCTAGCATGTCGGACAGGGTTATGGCCGCCCCGTTGAATGGACTGAAGTCCGAAGACAGGTACTGGAACCCGCCCCCAGACACACCGATGTACCCACAGATTGCGAGAAGACTGTGAACTGCACGGGCGGCCCATGTCCCGTTCGTGTAATGGTTCATCCCTGCAGGCGCGGTCATTATCATTCCGGGGCCATGAGTGGCAAAGGTCACGGCTATTCGTTCAATCATGTCGGGCGAAACCCATGTAATCTCGCTCACTCGCTTCTTATCATACTCCGCAACTCGTTCGCAGTACTGCTCAAACCCTCGCACATGTTCCTCGACGAAGCTACGGTCGTATAGTTTCCTCCGTACTATCTCGTTGGCGATACCAAGAGCTAGTGCACCGTCTGTCCCCGGTCGGATGGTCGTGTACAGGTCGGCCATCTTGGCGTGCGGCGTCCGCCTCGGGTCGATGACTATCAGCTTTGCACCCCTGTCAATCGCCTCCCGTATGACCAGCTTCGAGTGAATGGATGACTCGAACTTGTTCGTCCCCCAGATCACTATGCACCGCGAGTTTGCCCAGTCAGACAGCTCATGTGGCGGAAACGGGCCTACATTGAAACGAGCACCCTCATATGCCCCTTCAAAACATATCTCCACAATGCCCGGAATCATCCGGCATCCGAAGACGTTAGCAAAGCGCGAAGCATAGCGAGGGGCCATACCATCGTTGCCGGACCCTGAGTACACTCCTACGGACTGGGGGCCGTACCTCTCTCGTGCTTCAGCCATTCTTGCCGCTATCTCATCCAGTGCCGCCTCCCAAGATACTCTGGCGAAGCTCCCATCCCGCATTCTTCTCAGGGGATGTGTGAGTCTGTCAGGGGAGTACGTTCGCAGCAGGTGACCGTATCCCTTCGGGCAACACCGTCCCAGAGTGTAGGGATGATTGGGGTCACCCTCCACTCGCACAACTCGACCATCCTCTAGTGTCACACGATAGGCGCAGATGTCCGGGCAGTTGAGCGCACAGGCAGAATACAGCACCCGACGAGTCATTACCTCTCACCTCGCATGTGCTATTCGAATAATCCTTCCTGTTGTGCAGGCACCCGCACTCTAGACGCAGGTCTCATGCAGTATTGACATGGGCCGCTTCCACACCAGCAGTCATGAAGTCCACCGATACTCAACTCACCCTTTCAGAACAACAGGCGATGTACATATCTGCACATCAATGTACGGCAGAAGACTTAAAAGTACATGAGTTGTGCAGCGCGACAACCAATCCCCAGGAGGAGAATACGTGAGCGTGCGTTCCAGCCAATGGGACTGGGCTCCGAGAGGAGCCGTTCAGAGAGCACGCCAGTAGTCTCAGCACTGGGTGTCTGCGCTGACTTCTGCGTACATGACTTCTCCAGTAGTGGTACTTGTCTCTCATGTACTAGCAGGCAGAGTACAGACACTCCAGAGGTAGGGGATGGCTTTTCACACAACAAGGTGGTTAGTGATGAACAGGTATCCCAGAATAATACTGAACCAAGATGAGATCCCAAAGAACTATGTCAACATACTCCCGACTCTCAGAGAGCCCCTGCCTCCGCCGCTTGACCCACGAACAAACGAGCCAGTCAAGCCGGAGGCGTTGCTTGCAATCTTCTCAGCGGAGTGCGTGCGTCAGGAGGTTGCGTCAGCAAAGACGATACCCATACCCGACGAGGTACTGGAGGCATATCTGAGATACGGTAGACCGACTCCTCTGCAGAGAGCCGTGGGGCTCGAGAGAGCCCTCAAGACACCTGCCCGGGTATACTTCAAGAGAGAAGACGTCTCACCGACAGGTAGCCACAAGCTCAACACAGCGCTGGCTCAGACATACTACGCACAGAGGGAGGGAGTCGAACGCCTCGCCACAGAGACCGGCGCGGGGCAATGGGGCAGTGCAGTGGCGCTGTCGTGCGCACACTTTGGTCTCAAGGCCATGGTGTACATGGTGAGCGTGAGTTACCGGCAGAAGCAGTACAGGGGAACGATGATGAGGGCGTACGGCGCCGATGTGGTTCCCAGTCCATCCGACAGGACAGAGTTTGGCAGGCGGCTACTGAAGGAGCGCCCAGATCACCCAGGCTCTCTCGGCATCGCGATAAGTGAGGCACTTGAAGACACACTCAACACACCGGGGACCAAGTACACTCTGGGATCTGTGCTCAATCACGTACTGCTGCACCAGACTGTGATTGGTCAGGAGGCCATAGCCCAGCTCAACTCGATAGACGAAACCCCTGACGCAGTGATAGGATGTGTTGGCGGAGGAAGCAACTTTGCGGGACTGGCGTATCCGTTCATGACAAAGAAGCAATATCGTGAGGTCGACTTTGTGGCTGTTGAACCGGAGGCATGTCCGTCCATGACAAGGGGCACATACGGTTACGACTTCGGAGACACTGCGGGAATGACACCCAAGCTGAAGATGTATAGTCTGGGAGCAGGGTTCACTCCGCCGGAGATCCACGCAGGTGGCCTCAGGTATCACGGACTGGCGCCGAGTCTGAGCGCCCTAGTTCACGACGGGCGAGTGAGACCACTTGCCTATGACCAGATAGGCGTTCTCGAAGCAGGAACGTTGTTTGCCAAGTCGGAAGGCATCATTCCAGCTCCTGAATCGGCCCATGCAATAAAGGCTGCAGTCGACATGGCATTGGAGGCCAAACGCAATGGCACCGAGTGCGTTCTTCTGTTCAACCTATCGGGACATGGGCACTTCGACATGGGAGCATACCGGGCACTCCACGATGGGACTCTGTCACCAGAGAAACAGGTCGAGATCGCGGCGGCACCCACACTACGCTAGGTCGTGACACACCACTGGCGGGAGGGGGAGGCCTTTCTAGAGGCAGCATGCCCGCTTGAGTCTGCGGCAGCATGCGCCGAGGTGCTAGGTGTTGTGAACGAGTTCAGTAGGTGCCATGCCCTGCCGCAGGGCAACCCCGTTGTGCGAGTGGCCAGATGAAGTCAGACCGTCTCATTCACCGTTCAGTTCAGGACAGTGGACCACAGTTGTCTTGTGCTGCAGCCCTAGCATCTCTCTCGAGGCAGACATGGCAATGGGACCATCCGAGACTGTGGTGTGTTCGCATAGACATAAATGCTGCCGAGCGTGTGCCTTCTGGATAATGCCAGACCCCAGGCCTACTGCGGCACCAACTAGCTGACTTGGGACTGGACTGACTTGAAACAGCCACTGCATGGTGCAGCAATATGAGCGAACAGACTCCTGAGATTGAGATTGTCGAATACACGGAGGACCTTGCGGAAGACCTAGCTGCAATGTATAACGCATGGGATGACCTCTGGCCCGGGGGGTACACGCACGGCGTTCCATTCACCGCGGAGAGAGTAAAGAAGCAGTTCGGTGCAATGAGCGCGATAGCCATCCTCGTGGCAGTCGACAGACAAACGGGGAAGCCTCTCGGTTCTTGCACAGTACATCAGCACATGCGAGACGAGGACGCAGTCTATGTCGGCACGCTTGGTGTGCGTCCCGAGGCACTAAACAAGAAGGTGGGAAAGAAGCTGCTCCTGCGGGCAATTCAGATCGCCAGTGCACGGAGTGCAACTAGAGTGGACCTGAATACATGGCCCGGCAATCTCAGGGCAGTGCCGCTGTACAAGAAGATGGGCATGATGTGGAACCCTCTCGAACAGGGTCTGCGCATGGAGACCTACATCCCATCCATTCTCTCACATCCGCTCACGCGTCCATTCTTTGACAGGCTTGAGTCACCCCACGCCTGGTACGACCTGCTTGAGCGCGAGATTGTACAAGGTCCTGACCGTCACACTGTGGATGGGATGGATGTGTATCCCTACTCTTTCCGACGTGGGGACGACACTCTATCCGTGACTGTTGACGTCTATTCCAGGGCCATTACCGGAGTCCGCAGAACAATCAGTGAAGAAACCGTCGCAATCGAGGCGAAGGTACACAGACACATCACTCTCTGCGGGATTCAGTCCCACTACTCCCTGAAACTGGAGAACTCGTCTTCGAGAGAGATGCAAGTCCATGTGAAGTTGACAGGTTTCCGAGGAATCAAGTTTCTTACACAACAGTCCACGAAGATGACGCTCAAACCAGGCCAGAGACACGAGTGGACCGTGCCGTTTGTGCTGAACAGCGACACAGAGACATACCGACTGGGAATCCGAACGCCATTCATCACTGCCAAGATTGTTGTAGATGGCCAGAAATGCGAACTGAAGACAGGTATGGTGATTCAGCCCCCTGCGGATGTCATGACGCCATATGGCCTTGTGAGAGTGGCCCCCGGAGGGAGTGTGGAAGTCCCCATTACTGTGCATAGCTCCGCGCCTCATGCAATGGAGGGGGTGCTCTCTGTAGGAACCAGCACAAGGCACATCACAGTCAAGCCAAGCTCGGTGGAGATCAGGACTCCATCTCAAGGATTCTCAGGTGCAACCATTCAGGTGTTGACAGACGCCTCGCTCAAACCTGGTGTGTATTACCTGCTTGTGAGTCTAGGACTCAAGGGTACTGGTCTCGACGGGCCCTTCAGTGTGAAGACACGCGAGTTCAGAGTACCTGTCTTTTGCCTCGTTGATGGCCGCGCATTGGTGACTGAGCAGAAGGAGACTCACAGACTCATCGTGGCGGCAGAGCGTTATGATGCGGTCGTCAGGGAAGAGGGCGCGGTGCTTGAGGTGAAGACACGCTATGGCACGATGGATAGTGTGTTTGGTCTGCAGTCAGAGATAGGACCGCCCTTTGGACTCCACCCATTCAGATTCGCACAGCGCAGGAGCTGGGTGGAATACGATGAAGAGGGGATGAATCTGGTCCTTGAAGCATCACACCCGGACAGGTCTCTTCATGTAGAGGACATCTTCGTCTTTGAACACAACTCGTCAGTAGTGAAGCACGAGGTCTGGGTCCAAAACACTGGCGACGGACCTCAACAAGTGGAGGTGCACATCAGAGCGCTGTCGGATGGAATCGGGCTGAGGAGCGGCGAGGTCTTCTTGCCGATGAGGGATGGCGTAGTCACCGGCAGTTCAAGCGACTTTCTCCACACGTACCCAAGCATCTCGTCTAGGCCACAAGACTGGACCGAGGGGTGGATTGCAGTTCAAGACGAGTCTGGTTGTTCTGGTCAGGTGTGGGACCTGTCTGCCGCCAAGGAAGTCCGACTCGGGCAGGGACAGCTGAACGCCTTGCACTTTGCAGAGACTCGGCTGGAGGCTGGACAGAAGCTATGTCTTGGCAGACTGTGGATGACGATCGGAGCAAAGGACTGGCAGGACATCAGACGTCTGTACAGGTCCAGAGTCCTCAGAACATACGACAGTGGGCTGGTCAGCACAGACGTGAGAAACACGGTAGCCGCAACACGCATCGAGTCGCGTCCATTCCTTGCGACAGGGGATGGACCGGTGACCATGTCAGTCAGGGTCGCCTCCTCGCTGTTGGCTCCCCAGTCGGGTCCTCTGTCATTCGAAGCACCTGCGGGATGGACCGTGGAAGTCACTAGACAAGATGGCACCTCTGCAGTTGGCGAGCATGTGAGGTTCGATGACTTCGTCTTGCAGGGAAGTGAAGAGGTCAAGCTCGTTCTGACTCCAAAGACCAAGCAGCATGGATTCCGCATTCACAGGGGAAGAGTGTCATTCAGGGTGGCCCCGGAGGTGGTGGAGGACATCGTCATTGTCCAGCTGGCAGACATGCGTGACAAGGTCACAGTGAAGGAGTCCACTGAGAGCGGGAGCAGAGTCTTCACAGTCTCCAATGGTGCTCTGCAGTTCAAGGTGTCACCTGACTTCGGTGGCTGTCTGTACTCACTGAAGAACGCCAGTGGCACAGAGCTGCTACAGTCAAGCTTTCCCACACCAACCCCCAAGCCGGGAGGCTTCATGGAGAACTACTTCGGTGGCATTCAACCCATTCTCACTGACGATGCCCAAGGAGAGGTCTTCACCAGGGCTGAGACCAACAAGGAGGAGATCACAGTCCAGCCGTGTCGTGACGGACCATGGACCGGAGTTGAGGCGCTCTGGTCCGGCAGGATTCAGAAGTCCATGCTGGGGCTAGAGTTCACGCTCAGGTACCTCACTCTGCCGGGTTCGCCACTGCTCCTTGTCACATTCGCCGCGAAGAACAATACCCATGCGCCCCGGAGAGTCCAGAGAGTCCTTGCAATCGACCCGGGTTTCAATGGTTCCACTGAAGGCATCGTGATAAGGACAAGTCTTGCCGACGGGTTCCGTGACCTGTGGCCCGGTCCGGCACCCCATCTGCTCATGCCAAGGAAGCACGCATTGTGGCTACGCATGGGAGAATTGAGAGAGAACGCTCAGGGACTCGCTCTGATAAACGACCAGCAGAAAGCTTCTCTGTTCTCTCTAACGGCAGAGGGGTGGTGCTTCGTCGCACAATACGAGGTCGCGGTCAATCTCCTCCCGGGTACCACAGACGTGGCGAGAACCTGTCTTCTCTTGGACCCGAAGTCTGATAGCGACATCATGGACGTCAAGAGAGTCATCAGCCAGATGTGTAGTGGATAGTCGCTCTTGGCTGGCTGCAAGAAGCGGCCAGAGATGCATGTCATGAAGCCCACGGCATCATTGGTCGGACCGTTTCCTTAGAAAGGGGAAGGCGACATGAACGAGCATGTCCGAGTCTGGGAAGTCATCGGATGAGATATTCCTGCCAGCAATGGAACCAAAGCGATCTGCAAACATGTCTGCGAAGGTCTTGACAGACTTTGCTATTACCATTGTGACGCGCTCTACAACGACGGCGACAGTGAAGCCCAATTCGACCCTCTCCTCAACGACGACGGTCCTCTCGCCAGTGACAACCCTGTTGACACCCCTGTGGACGCCCGACTCCTTCATGACTATTGAGATTGCAGTCAGCGCTGATGCGAAGAGGCCCGGATCTGTGTCTTCCTCGGTGGGGCCATAGTGGTAAGCACTAATTCCAGATGACGCAATCACCCAGATACCAAACAGCCGAACTGGGATTCTGTAGCAGTACTCCATGTCACTGGCCAGCGACAATGCCACAATCAGAAGCAGCCCAACACGAATCAGATCAAGAGCAGTCTCTAGTGGGAACCCGGGGATGACCTCGGTTCCCAAGTAGGATGACAAGTCGCCGAGAAGGAACGAGAGCAAGTAGGCAATGGATATCAACACCATGGTTGTGCCAATGACAATGCTGCGCCTCTCGGGAATCCTGCGGTATGCACCCAAGAAGACGGAAGAGTTATAGAAGAACACGATTGCAGAGAAACAGGCGAAACCGCCATTCCATGCGAGAACTGCAAGATTGCCAATAGGTGAAGGACTTGCCAGGCTGGCGAATCCCGAGATGGAGCTAGCCACTCCAATTCCAGTCAGGAAGGCAACCACTCGCCAATCAGGAGACTCGCTCCTGAGGCTCATGAAGAACAGCGCCACCATAGAGAACACGACAATCCACAGTGGGATTGCTATCCGGTCGATGAGCTCGGGACCTAACGATAAGGGGTCGACCTCAGGACCAGCAAGCATAGTGCTCGCTATGCCTGTCAGAGCGCCCATGAACAGTCCTTCCTTCAAGAAGTAGACCTTGCGGCCGGTCCGCTTCTCCTGTACTATGAAGATCAGTGTCAGGAGTGAGAAGCCGACAATCAGGCCCAACCCATTGACCAAGACTCCAAGATTGACGGTCATCTGGACATCTCTCCCGGTCTACCGAAATGCCGCTTTTGACGTTATCTCGTACGAGACCATGAGTTGACAGATGGAACCTCGCTGGGCATCGACCACCATATGTCGCAACAGAGAGCAATCGCCCGAGTGGGACAGCCATGTGATTCTTCAGTGCCTGTGTGCCCGGCTGGCAATCAGCCCTATGACACCAGCATATTGACAGACAGCGCATTCGCACGGTGCAGCACTCTCAGAACCCGGAGCACTATCAAGTCGCAGGGCTTATTACCTCAAGGGCTCATGCCTGTCATGGTCGGTGCATCTTGGCTAAGCACAGCATTCAAGCCATCCTCATAATGGAAAGAGGCGGCATACCGCTCTTCTTCCTGAAACTTGACCCTAGAGCCCAAGACCTCGACCCGCTGTTGGTGTCCGGTTTCTTCTCAGCCATGCAGCTGTTCTCAAAGGAGGTAATTGATGGCGTCACTCCTGTCTTCCAAGTCGACTATGGTGCCAGGCTCTTCACGGTGATCTCAGGTGAGTCCACCGACTTGGTGGCAATAAGCGAAGGCAGATGGGAAGAGGGGACATCCGGTCTGCTTCTGTCACTGCTACAGGAGTTTGAGCAGGTCTGGTTCAAGAACCTGACCCACCAAGAAAAGGACCACCTCAACATCAACACCTGTTTCCCATCCTTCAGGGAGAGTGTGATCCATATGCTCGAGGTGCGAAACATCTCAGAGACGTGGGTTCCGTTCATCCGGGAGGAGCGTGGACGCGAGATAGACTCCTCCATGCTACCCACACTTGACCTGATAGACGGGAATCGGACCGTAGAAGTGATAGCACAGGAGAGCACACAGTCACGCGACGAAGTGATAAGCAGACTCACGTTACTGTGGGCGCTGGGTACCATCGACTTCAGGAATGTCCTCAACCCGGACGATGTCGTTGTCGCTACCTCTCGCCTCGACAGACTCCTCCAGAGCTCCTCACCTCAGAGGATAGAACTGGCCAAGAAGTCGGCTGAGACAGTGCTCATGCTTTCTCGTCTGGTGCCGCTTCTTGACGGAAGAAGGACAATGGGTTCGGTCCTTGCTGCTCTGCGTGAGCACTACAGCGAGGAGAAGGTCCGGGGAGCTCTCGACACTCTGCTCTCGCTCAAGGCCGTCGAGACTCTATCACCAGAGAAGCGGAGGATACTGCTCCTAAAGGAGGCAACTGACATAGCAATCCGGGTTGCAGAAAAGGCATATTCCAAGACCGCTGTGTCAAAGGCCATGGAGGGGGTATTGAATAAGATGGGTACGGCCGAGGTTGCGGGAGACCTCATGATGTCAGAGAACTCCTGGACCGTCAATTACGGCATCCGCCTATACGAGGGCATGAATCCACGGCGGCTCATGGAGGTGTACGCGGAATGGATGAAGGTACTTGCGCAGTTTGTGGAGGCACTTGACGCAGAGGGGAAGAAGAAGTACATCGAGGGACTGTGCGAAGCGTATCAGGAATACCTACTCCAGAGATACGGCAGCGGTGACCTGCGAGGCTTCGAGGAGATGACTTTCTGGTTGGAAATGGCAAGTGCGGAGCGTTGACAACATGAACGAGACGAGGACCCTAGACAGACCAATATACAAGATTGCAGACATCTTGGGCAGAAGAGCTCAGACTATATACGGGAGGCAGACTGTGATTGACCTCTGCTCGAAGGCGGGCGTTTCTCTAATGGACGACTACGACGACGACATCAGAGACGTCGATAGCGATGAGGCTCTGATGGACTTCGTGACCAGGTATGCTAGGATGAGCCCAGCTGCCCGACTGACGGTCTTGACTCTGGCAAAGCAATACGGAGTCACACTTCCCGAGGAGCTCACCAAGAAGAGGAAACACTCACTCAAAGAAATAGTTGAAATGCTCGTGCAGTATCTTCCCAGACAGCCATAGGACGCCCAGCAGAAAGACTGAACTAGAGGATTGTTGACTCTGAAGGACGGTTGCGACAATGAGCCCACACTATCTGTTCAAGGTCATCCTAGTCGGGTCCGCTGCGGTGGGAAAGACTAGCATGGTACTCCGGTACACCACAGGCAGATTCAGAGAGTACTATGCACCGACCTTGGGTGCGGACTTCGCGACCAGAGCTGTGGAGACCAGTAAGGGGAAGGTCAAACTTCAGATCTGGGACCTCGGGTCGCAGGACTTTCTGGGCCGCGTCAGGGCCAAGTACTACCGCGGTGCACGCGGCGTCCTCTTCTTGTACGACGTCACCAACAAGGACTCGTTCCGCGAGATTGAAGCGTGGTGGAAAGAGGTCACATCAAACGTAGAAGACACATTCAACATCATTGTTGCCAACAAGACGGACCGCTCAGACAGGATCATCTCCACACAGGAAGGAGAAGAGCTAGCATCCAGGTACTCTGCTGGCTACATGGAAACATCCGTGAAGTCGAACGAGGGGGTCGATGACCTCTTTGCACTCATGGCAAAGCGAATCGCAGAAGCGACTATCTAGATAGACGGTAAGCGCTCGATGTCCATCACTGTGAAACTGACAAAGACGGATACGAAGGCATCACTGCATCCTGTCTGACTGGAGAGTCACTCTGGGGGAAGTAATGTTTCGTTCCACATCCAGTCTGACTGAAGCGTTGGCAGTGCCTCCGGTATCCATCGCTTAGCGAAACCCTTGGTCCCAGGTTCCAATGAGCAGTGACTACTTCAGGTGAATGGCGTTCTTTGGACAGACGGTCACGCAGTCACCGCACCGGGTGCAGAGGTCAGTAAACGCGACGTCGACACGCCACTCAGTGGGATCTTCGCTCACATAGTCTGGTGAGTACATCATGAACAGGGCTGACGGACACACCTGAAGGCACTTCTTGCAAGCCCTTGGGTCCCCGCATATGGCGTGATCAACAAGGATGCGAGTCCGCACTACCACGCCTCCTTCAGAGCAGGGAACGCTACCCTGTCGACCAGCGATATTGCGCCCTCGGGGCAAGCCCGAGCACACAGACCACAACCGAAGCACTTCCACTGATCGATGAACGGTCGAGTCATGGAATCCACGAAGGTGATTGCTCCGAACTGACAGTGGGATGTGCAACTCCTGCATCCTGTGCATTTTGAGAAGTCGACTCGCGACACGTACTCGCCCTTGAGCAGTGCCTTGAGGCCGTATGCGGTACGAATGCGAGTGGCTGCACACTCGGGCAGTTCACAGCTACACAGAGCTGCAACGTATGGACTGGGGCCCATCCACACAGTGTTGATGCGTCCTCGGTCCTCCATCTGTTCGACAAACTCCTGAGCTGTACCTACGTCAAGTCTTGTTGCTCCACCTTCAGGGATGTATCGCGGCAGGCGCGGGACCATCTCCGCGAGAGCACCGAAGGCCAGACAGCACTCGTCTTTGACTCCACGGGTCATGTGTCTGCAAGCACAGTGCACTCTGATGATTGGGTCGGCCAGTTCGAGTATCTTCTTCGCATCGCTCAGCGGGACCACCTGTCCAGGATGACCCTCTGCTCGTCGCGGGTTTCTTCCTGCCAGAGGCTTCTCCTTTCGAAACCATGAGTTGATGTACCAGTGGATGAGCCTTCCCAGAACCGGGGTCCTGAACTTGTAACCGGGTCCCTTAGTAGACATCCCGTAGATACGTTGCAGATAGACCTTCTCGAACTGCTTCCAGAGCTCGTAGATGTACTCGTGTGCCCCGACTTCCCTTGCAGTCTCCTCCAGGTAGTTTCTGGAGTTCAGATACCACCTACCTCCAGCCCCGTGCTTGAAGCAATAGTCACACATCTTCTCTCACCTGGATTCATCTGCACTGCCTCTAGAAGAACCGACCTAAAACTATCTCGGCGTGGATGGCAGCAACGGGGTCCTGCAACGTAACGCAGGGGATAACCCAGTCCCATGACTCTGGCATCTAGCCTCGCAAGATGGCCTGCGGAAGTGCTGGGCGGCTGTGGTAGGCTGACATCGTTGCTGTTCTTCATGGTAATGCCATACGTCGTGAAGTACTGGCCCATGCCCATGCCCTCTGGGAGGAGAGCATTCTGCTTGTGTCACCTGCTTGATATCGCCCGTGATTGCATGCCAAGACACCGCGCCATGCGGGCGCAGGACAGCCAAGGAATGCTTTTCTGCTGCGCCGAGTAGCTCAAAGAAGGCACGAATCGGAGTGCGTGTTGACCGGAACAGGCCAATCGAGATGAAACATCAATGAGCCTGCAGACTGCAGCAAGATCCCCCACTTACAAGGTCATCATGATGGGGCCCGGAGGATGTGGAAAGACCAGCATAGCACTCAGAGTCACACAGAACCGCTTCCAAGATGACCTGCGAATGACCATCGGAGTCAACTTCCACTCACTTCGAGTGGAGTGTGAGGGGAAGAGCGTGAATCTCGTACTGTGGGACCTAGCAGGACAGCCGCGGTTCAAGGATGTCGTAGCCGGCTACTTCAAGGGGGCACACGCAGCGATTGCAGTATACGATGCGTCCCGCCCAATGACTCTCGCAGATCTTGACGGCTGGATTGAAACCGTGAGCCTTCAGGCACCGAAGGCGAAGCTGGTCGTGGTGGGCAACAAGACGGACATAACTGACGGCTTCAGGGTGTCGTTCGATGAGGGCTCTGAGTTCGCACTGAGGCATAACGCAGTCTTCTGTGAAGTGTCCGCAAAGACAGGCGAGGGGGTTTCTGACCTGTTCAAGACGACGGCATGCGGTATTCTGACGAATGCGAGCGGCCCGGCATGAAGAAAGTGTATCCCTGCAGGTCAGCGTCTCGCCCGTGAATGTTCTGCATACCCCCTGCATCAACACTTCCTCGACTCCCACCGCCACATTCGTTCTGCATGCCAGGCCATTGACCTACCATCTCATGTGGTAGTGCCAGTGTCGCGAGTGGGACGTCATGCTACCGGGATGCTGTGTCTCATCCTTGCACGCCGGACGCCACGCTGAGCTGGCCGGGTGCTCACGCGTTCAGACGCCCGCCGTCACGGTCTTCATCTGTGCACATCGAACGATTGACGACGTCGTTGGACTGAAGTACCAACGACTACCTGCCCATCATCCGCTGCCCTGCCCAGGCGCCGCCTTACCCAGCCATCTGTCCAAGCGACCGGTCAGGCCGGACCAGAACAGCCCGATGCCGATGGTCAGAATCGGATAGGAATAGACTGGGTCGAGGTTCACCGCCTTGACCACAGTATAGAGAAGAATCCCGAGGGTGAGTGAAAGGGCTCTGTAGGGTGCTCCTCCCTCAGTCCTTGTGAGCCACCATGCCCTGAGGAAGACCACTACAGGGATGACAAGGACCAGGATGAATGAGATGCCCAACACGGTCAGGATGTCAGTCAGTGACCACGGGTCAGCGGGATAGGCAAGGTAGAGGTAGATGGCCGCAGGAGTAATCAGGATGGGCGGCACCAGGACAGTATTCCTCCAGCCTGCAGCAAGAAGAGCAGTCATTGCAAACATGGTCATGAACACCATGCCACTTGCCATGCTAAAGTAGGTGGTATTGATTTGACTTACCAGCCCTCTGCTTGCCAGAGTGCCTATGAGCTGGTCAGAGGCCACTGCTGAAAGGGCGACTATCAGCATCAGTGTTGCAGCGGAGTGATTCTTTCTCCAGCGACCATACAGGTACGCGGCTGTTCCTGTCGCCATGGCCGCTCCCAGAGAGCTGATGCCGACAAGTATGGCCACTACTGGTTCGGCCCATACACCACCCCACTGGATAAGGCTCACAGCAATGACTGGGCTTGCCAGACTGGCTCCGTAACCGATGAGTTCCAGAGACAAGTCTTGTTCGGTGTTAAGAAACGAGAAGATGACCATGCCGGCACCGAGCACTGCCGGGTATATCATCGAGAGGTCCATTGGTTCACCAAGACTGTGAAAGAATCTGAGAACGTAAGGAATCTGAGCAAAGACCGCAGCAGCAATAGCAAAGCTGGTTGGACGTTTGGTTTCGCGGGCCACGTAACCGAACAGAATCCCTACCGATAGGAGGAGCAGGACCAGAAAGACGACTCCTACTGCCTCGAGGAAGAAGATGCTCAGGGCCACTCCATAATAAAAGGACGCCCATGTCACAAGAGCATAGACAGTCAGCGGAGCTGTGTACCGTCGGGTCTGCCCGGTTATCAGAAGCACTGCCAAGGCGAGCAAGACACCCTCGATCAGCACGCCTATCCACACGGAGGTTCTGTCAAAGGTCAGACTGAGAAACACGTCGCGGTAAGCCGAGTTGAGCACTACGAAACCGAAGAACGCGTAGCTGGCCGCGATATAGTAGAGCACCGCGAATGGCCTCTTCTCTTCAGTAGAGAGCCCCAGTCTCTTCATCCGAGTGTAATATGCAATAGTACCAGCAGCGACAATTACAGCCGCACCCAGATAGAGTTCAGTGTGACCAAACCATGTGGACATCTCTAGAACACCTTCTCTCCCCATTCCTTCGCCTTTTCACGTATCTCGTCCAGTGTCGACTTCGACCACTTGAACAACTCCTGCTTCGCCATTTCCGAAGCCTCATCCCCGATTGCCATCAGGTCCTTCAGCAAGCAGACGAAGCCATCATCAATGGGACCAACCTTCTCCGAGAGCATTCGCACAACAGCCCTATGCCTTGTTTCCGCCTTGGTATCCGCAACAGTGTGCAGAGTCACAACGTAGCCATCATTGATTCTGCTCATCAGGAGTTGCAGCTCACCAAACTTCAACTCGCGCACTTCATCGCCTGATACATGCTTCACGAAGATCTGCAGAGCTGAGAGAAACCCGCCGAATAGCATTGCGTCGCCCTTCAGGTGCTCGAATCCAACCGACGCTCTAGTAATGCCAGCATCATCGATGACGAAGATCCCTTCCATGTTACCACATCCAGATGTGCAGCGATTCGGCCCTTTTATCCTGGATATGGGCAGCCATGCCGCTCTTGTCCAAAAACACTGAAAGGCAGCTGTTCGTTTCAATCATCCTCCGGTTACAAAGAGTCGAGCCAACGCTTAGTCTTCTGAACACTCTCTTCATCAATGGTTGAAGCCTCAGCTGCCAGTTCCACATCACGTATCTCGAACCGTGCGTCAACATACGCCACAATCGAGTGACCGTTCTCGCACTTTGCAGCGACCATGACTGGATGCTTCTTCGCACTCAGCACGAGATCTTCTTCAATCTCAATGCGAATCCTCGTGCCGTCCTTGCATCCGGGACAAGGTACAGGTTTCAGTGTCCTTTTTCCCAAGGTGGGTCTCCTCGATTCTAATCGCCGATTCGCTGTACTGAGGGGAGGGGTGATATTAAGTACTTATCCTTTCCTCGTAACAAGAACATCATGTCCGGAATCGACATCAGTCGTTCATTGTGTCCTGTGACCAGTATCGAAGGCAACTGGCGCCATAGACCTCTAACGAGAGTACAGTTGTGAACGGTGCTGCCAAGTACTACTGCTGAGCAATGTGATCCGATGAGACCGAGGGCGGCCAAGTGCCTGTCAACCTCATCTGCGGAACGGTGTTAGGCAGACAGCAGTCGTGTTGAAAGTCAGGTGCTCCGTCGCATGATGTGCGAGGGAGGCATGGAGACGTCTCATTACGTCATCAGACCTCGACGAGTCTTTGCGCGATTGATAGTTCGGCCGTGGGTTTCTGGCCCAACATGACAGATCCAAGCAGACTGCGGGATGACTACCACCAGCAAGTTTCATATGGGTCATGCATGACGTACACGAGACTCAAGATGAAGTCCAGTGTGCGAGGACCAGTGGGCAAGACAGTGCTAATAGGCGAGGGTGGCGTCGGGAAGACTAGCCTTGCTGTCAGATACACAGAGGACCGGTTCGACGAGAAAATGAAGATGACCATTGGAGTGAACTTCGCATCCAAGAAGGTCAAGCTCGAAGGCAAGGAGGTCACGCTCCTCATATGGGATCTCGGAGGCCAACCGCGATTTCAGGAGGTCGTTTCAAGTTACTTTGTTGGGGCCCTACTGGCCATCGCTGTGTACGAGGTACCTACGCCCTACACCCTATATCGATTGGAAGACTGGATTCGGCGTCTTCATGAGAGTGTTCCGGACTGTCCAGTCTTCATAGTAGGCAACAAGACGGACGAGAGGGGAGATGGCTCCGTCACAGAGTCGCAGGCGATGGAGTTCGCTGCCAAGTACGGTGCGCGACACTTCTTTGTCTCAGCCAAGAATGGCACAGGAGTAGAGGACATGTTCAATGCAGCAGCAGCTCTGGTAGCACAGAGGCTGCGATGACATCAGAAGTTGGTCGAATGACAAACGTGGTCACGCTACAGAGTTCGGATAGGGCTCTGTGGCGTCATCGAAGGAAGGGATAGTATTGACGCGAGTAAGCCTTGCACCATTCAGGTGCCCAGCCTGTCCAGATGGGAAGCAGGTAATGATGGAAGTCGATGACGAGAAGATTCAAGCCGCAAAGAGGTTTCCAACACCCGTGACAGCCAAATGCACGAGAGGACACGCTCTTGTAGTCTTCGTGGATAGAGACCTTCGAGTTGTCGATGTGCAGACTGCTCTTTCCGTGTCGGAAGGGACGAAGGATGCCGTCGAACGGGCCAAGGGATGGTTCGAAACGCTCTAGCCTTGCAGACCAGGGCAACAGCGACACAAATAATCTTATTATTCGTCATGCATCAGTCGAATCCATCCAGTTATCAGTCGGGACCAACTGGTATTTGGACAATGAAGTACAGACTTGCGGGGACAGCGAATATGCATGGTGCCTTTCTGATGAGCCAGCAAGGGGAAACCCTCGCCTCAGTGGGAATGGACAGACTTGGCATGGACACTTCGGCGTTTGGCGGCTTCGTAAGTGCAGTCCAGATGTTTGCGAAGAAGATTGCCAGCAATGAGTTGAGCGAAGTCAAGATGGGGAAGATGAAGATGATAGTCAGCCGTGCAAAGGACAACTATGTCGTCACCTTGCACTCTGACGACGACGAGATGGCGGCAAGAGAGAACAGCACCATCGCACAGATTCTCTCTTCGGAAGAGGGGGTGGCGTTCGATCAGGTGTTAGTAGACAGGGTGTCCCAAATCGTGCCGTCAGACCACAGTCTTCCTGAGGAAATGAGAGAGAGCCTCCTCGACTGGTCTCGAAAAGAGTTGGAGCATGCAAAGAGAGCGGCCAGCGACTGGGCCAAGTCGGTCTTCTGAAGGTGATTAGCAATGCAGGTAACGCCAAGTGCAGTGTATGAGATGGGAAACCTGTACTTTGGGGCAGCCAATATCGTTGCGGCGCTGACGATCGTCCTGTATAGTATCAGGAAGTCACGGCTGGCAGAACCAGAAACGAAGAGCGCATTCCGCCCGCTGATTGTCATTGCCATGGCATTCCTGTCGCTCGGAGTGGGGTACATCCTCACCTCCTACGAGAGCAGGTTTGGAGTGGTACTGCTCGTCAAGGAGTACTACTTGCTGTATCTCTTCTTATTGGCAGAGCTCATCCTGCTCGGATTGTCTGGAAGCATGGTACTAAAGAGGCGTTACCCCTTGATTGGGGCCACTGCAGTAAGCGGCATATGCGCAGTTCTGCTTGCTGCAGCGATTGTGCTGACTCTCCAGTCAGGTTCAGACCCCGTGGCGGACATGTACTTCTTTGCAGGCTCACTGATCCGGTCAGTGACCCTAACCTTTGTGTCTGCAGTATTCTTATGGATAGCATACAGTAACAGGCGAGGCACTTCCACAGCACTCGGATTTGCTCTAACGGTGCAACTGCTTGCTCTGCCAGGGTTGTACACGGGGCCCATCGCCACGGCTCCGCTAAACATGATTGCCTACTTCTTCTCACTGATGGGACCTGCAATGGTGACCTTCGCGTTTCTCGTGCCAGAGCAGGATGTTTCACTGGAGCTGTTTGGCTACGGTGCCAGTTTCTCCGGACCAGTCATGATTGTCGCTGCACTCGAAGGCATGGGCTACGGAGTTATCTTTCCACAGTCAATCTATGCCGGCTTCGCAGGTTTGGCGGTCATGGTATCGTCTGCCACAGCCGCGTACCTCTACGGTCGATGGCGTCAGTCAAGACAAACCCCTACACTTGCGTTGACCCTCTCATTCGGACTCCTGTCCGGTTCACACATGTTCGGAGTGCTAGCAATGTCGGGGGCAATGCCGACTGCACTCGGACTGCATATCGAACTAATCGGAACAATGATGGCGTTTGCACTCTTCTCAAGCGTGGCTATCAATGCCGCAGGCCATAGGACACTCGGCGCGTTCCCATTTCTCATAGCAGTCCCAGCAATAGTTCTTGCGTCTGCTAATTACCCTGATTCCACGTTGTACTTGATTACAGAGGGTGCATTCATGGCCGTGCCCCTAGTCATCCTGTTCATTACACCCTCGATATTCTACCTCTTGGTGTGGAGAAACATGAGAAGAACGGGAGCGGCAGGCTCCTCCAAGCCGCTCTGCCTAGCAGTCGGAGTCCTTGCGGTGATAATGATTCACATGACTGCAGTCTTTGCCTCCATGGAGGGCCTCCATGCAGGATATGCACTGGCTTCAGCACCATACCTCCTGATGTGGTTGGGTCTTACTGGAAGACTGGAGCCTAGAGTACGAGGGCCAGCTCGCACTATCAATCCCCAGTCCGTTTCAAGTAATAGACACGAAGGTGCAAACACTGCAGATTGAAAGCGTCGTGATGCGAACATTCGACCTAGACTTCATCTATTTCGACATTGGCTTAACAGCCGTGTGGATGCTGATTCTCTGGAGGAAGAACAGACGACTGCCCATTGTATTCGGTCTGATGGGCTTCGTGGTCTATCTCATCTTCGACTATGGTATTTGGTACTCCCTGCTTCACACAAGGGTCTTCTATGAACTGCCGACATGGTTGAACCCATTCACGTTTCTGCTGTACTTCTCATTCACCTATGGGATGGTCCAGTTCTCCTATGTCACACTGATACTGACAGAGCAGCCTGACAGGAACGAAATCATCTTCTTCTCGGCACTGCTTTATGTGGGATGGCTCGCAATAGGGCTTGCTTCTCAGCTCATTCCCATGGACGATGCCCAGATCTCTATCGCCCGGATTATGACTGCACAGCGCGGCATTCAGGCGGTCGCAGTAGCTGTCGAGTATCTTGTACTGCTCGCATTAGCGCAGAGGGGAAAGATTGGACTCACATTTCAAAGAGTCGTGTTCATCTTCGCAGTCGGGGTGTTTGTGCACTTTTCGATGGAATCGACCCTGCTGATCGTGGGAGTCCGTAACTTCAGCTTGTTCGACTTGCTGTTTGACAGCCTGCTTGAGTTCAATACAGGTGCCCCCGTGCTCTACATTCTAGGACACTACGCCCGTCAGTTCATGCACGCAAGGGCAGACTTGACACCAGGGCCAGAGGGCCCGGCAACCACCACAGGAAAGACCATCGGCAGCGGCGGGGTTTCATCATCGTCTAAGTGCTCGTAGTTCAGAGTGCCTGACACCTTGCAGACGACATGAGTCAGAATAAGGAAGTCATCCTGCCTCGACCGTGACACGACCAGATGTCGTGCGCATCGACTGACCTCCTGCATAATGGATATCAGGTGCTCTGGAGGCAGTAGGTGACGAGTATGAAACGCAAAGCTCGAGCCTCTCGACGGAGAACAGCAGAGTACTCAGACCAATGGACTCCTGATAGGATTGAGCGAGAGGAGTTCCCTCGCTTGGTGCAGTCATTAGCAGCCAGGAGCATATCGTTTGTTGCCCAAGAAATCCCACATGAAGAGATGGTGATGCAAGCCAAGTTCCTCCTCGATCGACTGAATCTTCACATGGTGAGCGATGTGTCATGGTACTCTGATGGTCTGCTCAGGGCGGAGGTGGCCGGGTGGGGCCGCTCAGCTGACTCGAAGAAGCACTTGGGCGTGAGGATTGAGATGGCGCAGTCTCACGGGGGAAAGAGTGTCAGATGCCGTGTCTGGACCTTCTGCGAGTCGGACGTGGATGCATCGGAGTGGTTGATGCGCGTGCATGAAACGCTGAGCGTTCAACGCCACATCTAGCGCTCGCTGGTCGCCGGCATCACAAGTCAGCGTCATGCAAGCGCCCTAGCCAGTGTAGTTTGGGGTCGTTCCACTACGAGTCTGCTGTTGCACAGCATTGGAAAGCGAAGAGGGCAAATGCTAATGGCGTGTTGGGCGGTCCTAGCGAGTGGGATCACGGTCGATGGAGCTCGCAGAGAAGATAAGGTACACCCTGAAAGGAGAGATGGATGAGTCAATCCGCTTTCTGCTTCTCTTCGGCTCGCAAGCGTCTACCACAGCTGGTCCTCTCAGCGACATCGATGTTGCGGTCTACATTGGCCGTTCAGTCTACAAGAGAGATGGTCCTCGGGCAGCTCTGAAACTGGGTGTGTTGCTGGAGAGAGGGCTTAAGACCGAGGATGTCGATGTGGTTGTCCTGAACGGGGCCAATCCCGCGATGCGGTTCAACGTCATCCGTGCGTGCGTTCCTATTGTAGTGCAGGACGAGGGTGAGTACGAGGACTTCGTCGTGAAGGTGCTTTCTGAGTACTACGACTATCTGCCCTTCTTGGAGGAGCAGTTTCGTGCAGCCAGAGCATCACTGGAAGAGGGTGCGGCACAGTGAGTGATTCCGAGCTCAAGTCCCGAGTCCTCTTTCTCCAAGAAGCACTCAGGAAGCTCGGAGAGATTGCATTGGCTAAGAAGGAAGACTTCTTGGCCAAGTACACGCTTCGCGATTCTGCTCTGCGAAACTTTCAGGTTGTAATCGAGTGTCTCACAGATATCGGCAATTACATGCTGAGGCGGGGAAAGCAGAAGACACCTGAAACCCGAGCTGAGGTGTTTCAGCTGCTCTGCCGTGCCGGGCACCTCCCTGCGGAGCTTGAGAACGACCTAGTCGAGATGGCCCGATTTCGAAACCTGCACGTACACACCTACTCCGCTGTGAATCTCTCCTATATGTGCGAAACACTTCAGCGACGCCTGACCTTCTTGAAGAAGGTTGCAGCTCTAATCACGAGGGTATGCAGCAGCCGCCCATGAGTTGGACAATCATGGACTTTACTGAGTGGAGTTCACATACGTCCATGTCGAGATGGAGAGCTTGAGGTCGGCCTGACACATCATGAGACCTCAAGGAGTGACCCCAGTATCGTTTCTGGGAGTGACAAGACTCCTGTGTCTAACTTTGTCCAACTAAAGATAAACGGCTGCACAATCGATGACATCCTGAAGATAGCGGGAGCGGCAGTCCCGCTCTCCGTCATCGGGAGTCCTCAGCAATACTGACTGATGCTGGTGCTGCATTGGGCGCGGCAGGGGCCAGTGAAGGTACGATAGAGTGAGTCAAACGCCAAAGTTAAGTGTTGAATGGGGGCAGACCGCTCCGAGGTCACTTCATTGCGAATGCTCCAGATACACTCTGATGGTTTCTCATTCGAGGTAAAGAGGAAGGCAATCAAGAACGCAGAGGAGACAGAGTCCAAGAACTACTCGACCGACGCTTCATGTCTCGTGAACTTCATCGCATCTGAGGCCTCGGACGAGACCGATTTGGAAAGAGCATCGCAGCTCACAGCAGACATGATTGACTCCGCAGCACAAGAGGTCAGCGAAAAGAACATCGTTGTATACCCATGGGTGCACCTGACCGAACGACCCTCTCAGCCAAGTGTTGCCCTGAAGCTGCTGAAGAACGTCGAGAGAATACTGAAGGAGCGGGACTACACTGTATACAGAGTCCCATTCGGCTGGTACAAGGCCTTCACAATCCATTGCAAGGGACATCCTCTCGCGGAGAGGTCAAAGACACTAGACGTGACCACACTGAAAGAGAAACCGAAAGAGGGCGTCAGGGAACAGGAGGCGGCCCCGGGTGAAGACCTTACTGCGCTCAAGGCTGAAGAGAAGGCGTCGTCAAGGTTCTACATAATGGAGCCAGATGGCAAACTTACAGACCACGACAAGTTTGACTACACTGGCTACGAGGAGCTTCGCATATACGTCAAATACGAGACCGCCAAGGATAGGACCGTGAGCGAGCCACCTCCGCACATTGAACTGATGAAGAACCTCGAACTCGTGGACTACGAGCCCGGTTCAGACGCGGGCAACTTTCGGTGGCCTCCGAGAGGCTTCACACTGAAGAGAGCCATCGAAGAGAGAGTCACAGCTGAGATGCTTGACTACGGCGCACACATGGTCCAGACTCCACTGATCTATGACTACGCTCACCCGGCGCTCAAGTCATACATGCAGCGCTTTCCATCAAGACAGTACATTGTCAGGTCAGGAGAGCAGAACTACTTTGCGAGGTTTGCCGCGTGCTTTGGCCAGTTCCTACTCGCCTCGCAGTCGCTCATCAGCTACAAGCAGCTTCCTCTGAAGCTCTTCGAGATCGCTCCGTCATACCGGAGGGAACAGAGCGGCGAGCTGGCAGGGATGAGACGACCCCGGGCATTCACCATGCCAGACATTCATGAGATAGTCTCGGACTTTGCCATGGCCAAGGAGTCCTCAATGAAGCAGCTGAGATTCATCAAGAAGCTGATGGATGAGCTTGAGGTGGATTACGAGGTCGCCTTCAGAGTCCTGAGGTCCTTCCTTGATGAGAACCGGGACTTCATCAACGCGGTAGTCAAGTTCATCGGCAAGCCAGTCATGCTGGAAGTGTTCGAGGAGCGGTATGCGTACTTCGTCTTCAAGGGAGAATGGAATGTTGTTGATGACCAGCAGAAGTCCGCATGCCTCGCAACCATGCAGATTGACGTTGAGAATGGTGAACGCTTCAATATAGTCTACGTGGACGAGAGAGGCAAAGAGAAGCACCCTCTGATAATGCACACCTCGCCCTCAGGATCGGTCGAGAGAGTGCTGTATGGCGTCCTCGAACAGGCACACAAAGACAAGAAGAGAGGAAAGAAGCCCAAACTGCCTCTCTGGATGACTCCGGTCCAAGTCAGACTGCTGCCAGTAGATGACGGTATGATCGAGTACTGCATGGGTATCGGCGAGGAATTGATGAAGGCTGGAATCAGGTACGAAGTAGACGACAGGACTCTTACAGTGGGCAAGAAGGTGCGTGCTGCTGAGAAGCTCTGGATACCTTACATCTGTGTTGTCGGCGAGAACGAGAAGGCGAACGGGATTCTGACCGTGAGGAAGAGAGAGACGGGCGAACAGACAGAGATGAAGGTCTCGGAACTCGTGAAGGAGATATCCACAAAGACTGCGTTTGCTCCTAAGCAGCGGCTTCTGATGCCCTCGCTGATATCGAAACAGCCGATCTTCTCAAGAGAAGTGTAGAACCACTCCCTTGTGAGGTCCGGTTCGTCAACTCAGATACACACAGAGCAAGACACACGTGTCTTGTCACCCCTGGTCAAAGATCCTGTGGTCGCGCCCTGATATCAGTTGAAGAGTCGCGCGAACCCGATTGAGATGTTCCCTAGCCTTGACTCGAGGCATTCACGACATGTCTGCAGATGTGCAGCTTGTCGGCAGCTGTTCCAGATTCGGTCAGTTGTTCCACAGGTCAGTAGGAACTGTTTTTAGTTGGCCTTGGCATTGGATTGTACTACAAGGAGCGAGTACGAATGAAGTGTCTTGTCTTGGGAGCAGGACAGATGGGCAGAGGTGTGGCCTATGACCTGGCCCGAAACGACGATGTTGAAGAGATTGTGATTGCGGACATTCGGCAGGACCAAGCAGGGGCACTGGCCAAGTGGATAGGACCGAAGGCAACAGCTGAAACCGTCGATGCACGAAGCGAAGCTCAGCTGAAGAAGCTCTTCTCGAAAGTGGATGCAGTAGCAAGCTGTGTGAGCTACACTGTCAACTTGCTGCACACGAAGCTGGCAATCGAAGCTGGTGTGCACATGACAGACTTGGGTGGGAATCTTCACATCGTCAGGAAACAGCTTGAGCTGCACGACAGGGCCAAGTCAGCAGGCGTCACAGTGATTCCTGACTGTGGTCTCGCGCCCGGCATGACCAATGTGCTTGCCCGGGCCGGGATAGACTACCTTGACAAGGTGGAGGTCGTCAAGATACGAGTGGGAGGGCTTCAGCAGGAACCAAGGCCGCCCCTGAACTACTCGCTCATATTCTCCGTGGAGGGTCTCATAAACGAATACGTCGAGCCGTGCATGGTTCTCCGCGACGGAAAGATCGTGTTTGAGGAACCCCTCGTCGGATTCGAACAGATAGTCTTTCCCCAGCCCTTCGGCACACTGGAGGCGTTCAACACCAGTGGCGGGTCCTCGACACTCCCCATCACATATGAGGGCCGGGTCAAGAGCCTTGACTACAAGACCATCAGGTATCCGGGTCATGGTCACAAGATGTGGTGCCTGATGAAGCTCGGGTTCATGGACAGCACGGAACAGGACTTTGACGGAGTCAAGGTGGCACCAAGGAGGATTCTAGAGCGATTGCTGGAGAGGAATCTGCCTGCCACGGGCAAGGATGTGACTCTTATTCGAGTCATAGTCCAAGGATGGAAGGGGACGGAGTCAAGGAACATCGAGATGGAAGTCATTGACTACTTCGATGACACCACAGGACTCACGTCCATGATGAGGACAACATCCTTCTCACAGGCAATCGCTACCGCAATGACTGCAGATGGTACAATAAAGGAGCGCGGAGTCCTTCCCCCGGAACTAAGCATACCCCCGGATTCCTTCATCGAGGAGCTGCGCAGACGTGGGATAGACATCAAGAAGCGGGTGTTTTGACACAGGTCATGAAATGAGCCTGCACAGGGAAGCTTGATTTTGCGGCTTCATCTGCGTCATCACCTGTGAGTAAGCACTCCGAGACGACCAGCATGATTGACTACGAAGACATGTACAGGAGAATCCAGCACGCACGGGAAGTGCTGAAGGGCATTGCGAAGAGGACTCCAGTGGACAGGTCTGGAGCATTCAGCGAGATAACCGGTGGGGAGGTCTTCCTGAAACTGGAGAACATGCAGAGGACCGGGTCGTTCAAGGTGAGAGGCGCCACATACGCTATCTCGCAGCTGACACAGAAGCAAAAGAGCGCAGGGGTCATAGCTGCGTCGGCGGGTAACCATGCGCAGGGCGTTGCTCTTGCCGCATCCAAACTCGGCATTGCATGCACGATAGTCATGCCTGTCATCTCGCCCATCGCCAAGATACAGGCCACGAAGTCGTACGGTGCCAATGTCATACTTCATGGGGTCTCCTTTGATGATGCCCTGGCGGAAGCGACGGAGATTGCAAAGAAGACTGGGGCGACGTTCATCCATCCATTCAACGACCTGAACGTGATTGCTGGCCAAGGGACGATTGGACTTGAGATACTTGACGAAGTCCCGAATGTACAGGTGGTAGCAGTCCCTGTGGGCGGTGGAGGACTATCAACCGGCATCGCAATTGCCATCAAGCATGAGAGACCGGACGTGTGTGTGTTCGGCGTTGAGGCGGCAAGCGCGCCGTCCATGCTCGCTTCGCTCAGAGAAGGAAGACCTTTGATGGTCGGCGACATCGACACCATATGTGACGGGATTGCGGTGAAGAAGCCGGGTCCACTCACACTTGAGATTGCAAAAGACAGGCTCGACGGGGTCGTGACCGTCGAGGAGCTGGAGGTCTCAAGGACTCTGTTTCTTCTGTTAGAACGCAGCAAGATAGTGGTGGAGCCAGCAGGTTGTGTGGGTCTCACTGCAATGCAATTCGGAAAGGTTGATGTCAGGGGCAAGGTCGCGGTAGCCGTACTGTCGGGGGGAAACATCGACATGAGCATGATGTCAAAGATTGTGGACAAGGAGCTTGTCCGACTAGGAAGGTGCGTGCGACTCAGAGGGTCCATACTCGACAGGGTGGGAAGTCTGAACAAGGTTCTCACGGTTGTCGCGGAGTCGGGCGTGAGTGTCATCGACATCAGACATGACAGGAGCGATCCGTTCATTCCGCCCAACAGAGCGGAGCTCCTCATGTCTGTCGAGGTCCCCGACCGGAGCGCACTTCAAAGACTACTGAACACGCTTGACGAGCATGGTATGCACTTCGAGGTGTATGAGGACTAGCGAACAGCGGTCAAGCGAGTACGCCGTTCCAATACACCTGCGCCATCTTGTCAGAAACAACATGGTGTGGTCCGAAAGAGGCGGTTCAATGACTCATCCTATTCTTCACATCAGTCGCTCCCCAAGGCTTCCCGGACACTGTGAGCATGTGGCACCCGCTCTTCGTCCTGCTGCCAGTGTCCGTTGCTAAGCCCCGCACAAGGACTGTGGTAGCCTCGCGACTTGACTACTTGATACGCTTGGACAGTCGCTCAATCATGTCCTTTGTCATCTTGGCCAGGTCGAAATCGGGTGCCCACCCCCACTCTGCACGAGCCACTGAGTCGTCGATAGATGCAGGCCAAGACTCCGCAATCTTCTGTCGAAAGTCCGGTTCGTAAGTTATCGTGAACTCAGGTATTATCTCCTTTATCTGTGCAGCCAACTCGGCGGGCGTGAAGGACACTGCAGTGACGTTGAAGCTGCGATGCTTCAGGCGACTGGCATCTGCCTCCAAGAGCTGGTATGTCGACTTGATGCAGTCCGGCATGTACATCATCGGCAGTCTCGCATCGTCCTTCAGGAAGCACTTGTATCGCTTGTTCTTGATTGCCTCATAGAAGATCTCCACTGCGTAGTCGGTGGTGCCGCCACCAGGAAGCGACTCAGAGGAGATGATCCCCGGATATCTGAGAGAGCGGAAGTCGACTCCAAAACGAATGGCATAGTACTCTCCCAGCAGCTCGATGGCCACCTTCGTCACGCCGTACATTGTGGTTGGCCTCATGATGACGTCGTTGGGCGTGTTCTCCCTTGGCGTGCTCGGACCGAAGGCAGCAATCGAACTCGGAATGAGCACGCGTTCGAGGCCCAGCTCTCGTACGGTCTCAAGCACGTTGAACGCACCATCCATGTTCGTTCGGTATGCCATCTGGGGGTTCTTCTCGCCAGTCGCAGACAGAACAGAAGCATTGTGAATGATCATGTCGATGTCAAGGTTCACGCATAGGGTCTGCAGCTCGTTGAGGTCAAGGACATCAAGATGATAGTAGGGTCCATCCTCAGTCAGGACCTTCGGTGGCTTCTTGCGGCCAGTCGCAACGACGTTGTCACCACCATAGCGCTTTCTAAGGGCCCCAACCAGCTCAGTGCCAATCTGGCCGTAGCTTCCAGTTATCAGAATTCGCTTCTTCATTGGACCACCTATTGTTCGGTCACGAGCTGAGAACGGACTCAGTCTTCAGACCGGGACCGTATTGGCCCAGTCCGAAAAAAAAGGGTGATAAAAAGGCTACGTGTGAGGATCAGTCCGCGACTTCATCTGTTGATATGGTAACCGGCCCTGTTCCACAATTAGAATAATAGTCAACTGCTGCATACTCTGACATGGCAGTGAGAGTCGCCTGAGAAGTGGCGTGGCTGATAGTCAGAGCGCCTGCTTACTCTGGTCCAACTGCCCATTCTATCTCCTGAATCGGACAAGGCGGGCTGCCAACAACGCGCGGCCCGCCAGTTTCAATGCTGTCCGAGCAGGCAGATGCACACATTCATGCGTTCCGCTTCTTCTTTATGGCAGCCTGGGCGGCTGCAAGCCGTGCAATCGGCAGCCTATAGGGAGAACACGACACATAGTCCATACCAATCTGATAGAAGAACTCCACCGAACGCGGGTCGCCACCATGCTCACCACAGACACCAATCTTGATGTTCGGACGAGTCGCTCTTCCTCGTTCAATGGCGATCTGTATCAGTCCGCCTATGCCTCGCTTGTCAATGCTCTGGAATGGATCATTTCTCAAGAGATGCATATCCAGGTACTGAGGCAGGAAGGTGTCAATGTCGTCGCGACTGAACCCAAAACCCATCTGGGTCAGGTCGTTTGTGCCGAAGCTAAAGAACTCGGCAGTCTCAGCCATGTCACCAGCTCGCATACATGCACGTGGGAGTTCTATCATCGTGCCGTACAGAAAGTCGACATCAATGCCGCTCTCGCTCCGCACCTGCTCGTACACCCTGTCGACAATCATCTTCATCGCCTTGAGCTCCGCTGCACCCACTACCACTGGAACCATGATCTCCAGCTTGACCCTCTTACCCTCCCTGATGAGCTCAGTGGCAGCCTCCAGTATTGCCCGAACCTGAGTCTCGTAGATCTCAGGATATGTGATTCCAAGTCGCACACCTCTGTGCCCCATCATTGGGTTGGACTCGTGTAATGCATCGCCTCGGCGCCTCACCTCTTCGATGTCTATGCCGAGTGCGTGAGCCAGTCGTTCCTGTCCAACACGGCTCTGCGGCACGAACTCGTGAAGCGGCGGGTCCAGAAGCCGGATGGTGACAGGAAGACCATCCATCACACTCAGTGTCGATTTGATGTCATTCTTCATGTACGGAGCTAGCTCAGCGAGGGCGTCAAGACGTTCACGTTTCGTCTGGCTGAGAATCATTCTACGGAGGAGAAAGAGTGGCTCGTCGGAGCCCTCTCCATAGAACATATGCTCGGTCCGGAAGAGCCCAATCCCCTCGGCCCCAAATCGAAGAGCGGTTGTCGCATCAGCAGGGTTGTCTGCATTGGCCCTGATACCCATTGTCCTGTGACGGTCTATCAGAGCCATAAGCTTCTGTAGACGCGGGTTCTGAGTTGAGTCGATCATCTTGACTCGTCCCTCATATACCAGACCCCGTGTCCCGTTTAGTGTCAGAATGTCGCCCTCTCTGTAGACCTTGGAGCCGATGATCAACCGCTTTTCGAAGGGGTCAATCTCAAGTCCGCTGGCTCCGACTATACAGCACTTACCCCAGCCACGAGTCACGAGAGCAGCATGACTTGTCATCCCGCCCCTTGCGGTGAGGAGAGCCGCAGCGGCTCTCATTCCCTCTATGTCTTCCGGGTTGGTCTCCTCACGGACCAGCACAACACTCTTTCCCTTGCGCGCAGCCTCGACAGCATCCTCGGATGTGAAGACGATCTCACCCACTGCTCCGCCCGGTCCTGCAGGAAGCCCTCGTGCAATCACCTTTGCCTTCTTTTCCGCCTCAGGGTCGATTATCGGATACAGCAGCTGTCCGAGCTGCTCAGGAGCAATCCGCATGACCGCAGTGGCATCGTCAATCTCATTGTTCTCCAGCATGTCCAGAGCTATGTTCAAGGCCGCCGTTGCAGTGCGCTTTCCCACTCTGTGCTGAATCAGAAACAGACGGCCCTCCTCCACGGTGAATTCCAAGTCCACCATGTCCTTGGTATGCTCCTCCAGACGCCGCCTGATGTCGAGCAGTTCTGCGTAGACGCTGGGCATGCGATCCTCCAGTGTTGGAAGGTCACGGTTCTGGTCCGTCCTGCTAGCATTGTTGATTGGGTTCGGTGTCCGAATCCCCGCAACCACATCCTCTCCCTGAGCATTGAACAGACACTCGCCATAGAACTGGTTCTCCCCGGTGGCAGGATTGCGCGTGAAAGCCACCCCTGTGGCTGAGTTCTCACCCAGATTGCCAAAGACCATGCTCTGCACTGTACATGCAGTGCCCCAATCGTCCGGGATGTTCTCAATCCTGCGATATGCGACTGCTCTTGCTCCGTTCCAGCTCTTGAAGACAGCAGTGATTGCGCCCCACAGTTGTTCGTACGGGTCATCGGGGAACTCCTTTCCAAGCACCTTCCGAATGCGCTCTCTGAACTCCTCCACCAGCGCCTTCAGGTCAGTCACTGACAGCTCCGTGTCGTTCTTCACACCGGCCTCTCGTTTCCTCTTCGACATCAACCACTCAAGCTGCTCTCTTATTCCGCCTGCGGACTCCTCGGGCTCAATCCCCTCGGCCTTCTCCATGACGACATCACTGTACATCATCATGAGTCGTCGATAGCTGTCATAGACGAACCACTCGTTGCCGGTCACCTCCACGAGTGCTGGTATCGTCTTTGAAGTCAGACCGACATTCAGTACTGTCTCCATCATCCCGGGCATGCTCTCTCTTGCTCCAGAGCGGCATGAAACAAGCAACGGGTTCGTGGGGTCTCCGAATTTGCGTTGCATTGTGCTCTCCACCCACCTGAGAGCGTCGAGCACTTCCTGCTTCACATCTTCTGGGAGTTGCCCCTCCCGCAAGTACGCATTGCAGACTTCAGTAGATATCGTGAAACCGGGCGGCACCGGCAGACCAAGCAGGGTGGCACTTGCCAGAGATGCACCCTTGCCGCCGAGGACCTCTTTCATCTGGCCGTTGCCATCAGCCTTACCTGCACCGAATCGGTATACAGACTTCCTTGCCATTCAGAACCACTCCGACGCCTCTGAATGCATGGTCTTTGCGGTGTTACGGCTTGACCTCTGCACTCTTCGGACTTGGGAAACAGCGCATGGACGACCCCGATGCGAAGTCGTACCCTTAGCAATAGTCTACACCTTGCATCTCGATTTTAATGTGACTGTCCAGTCACTCTGTTGTACAGCCAAGCGGCTGACACCACCGCAGTCGCTGCACTCCACTGCAGACTCCGAAGAGCGACACCGTCGGGCCCACATGCAATCGGTGGCAGTGGGAATTGTGTTTGGAGTCCGGAAGCAGACATCGGTGCAACAGGCGTTCATGTTAGCTGACAATGAAAGACAACCGGCAAGCAGAACGCTTTTCTTGTCAAGGACGACCCTCCCTTGACCCCAGCTGAAGACGCTGACTCCATTCGGAAGGGTAAGACGCACATGATAGACCTGACTGTGAGACCCAAGCAGCTCGAGCGGACTGTGAAACGCTGTCGGGAGAGAGGAATCATCATACCGACGTTCGAACAGATGAAACACCCCGAGTCCATTCCTGGCGCAATCAGGACCCAGCTGGGCAGTATTGGACTCTGGGACATTGTTCCACAGAACCTCTTCCGGATAACTTGGAAGAACGAACCTGTGGAAAGAGGTGGCGGCTTCCGGGACATTCCAAACTACCTTGAGATTCCTTCAGAGTTGAGTGGTGTCGACGCAAGAATCATCGGGCTAGTTGGGAAGTGGTTCCCCACTGGAGCACACAAGGTCGGTGCAACCTTTGGCTGCTTGGTGCCCCCACTTGTCACGGGGCAGTTTGATCCAACTCGTCACAAGGCAGTCTGGCCAAGCACAGGCAACTACTGCAGAGGTGGCGCCTATACCTCCTCACTTCTTGCATGCGAGAGCATAGCTCTGCTGCCCGAGGAGATGTCTCAAGAGAGATTCGACTGGCTGGCCTCAGTCGCCGGAGAGATAATCAAGACCCCAGGTGGGGAGAGCAATGTCAAGGAGATATACGATGCGGTTAGAGAGCTGAAGAGGACACGTGAGGACGTGTTCGTATTCAATCAGTTCAGTGAGTTTGGTAACTACCTCTTCCACTACGACGTCACCGGCCATGCGATGGAGGAGACACTAGGAAAGGAACTTGGAAAGGATACGTTTCAGGGTGTGTGTCTCACGACAGGGTCGGCAGGCACTCTCGGTTGTGGGGACTACATGAAGCAGGTCTACCCGACTACGAGGATTGCGGCGGGAGAGGCGTTGCAGTGTCCGACCATGCTACAGAATGGCTTTGGAGCCCATCGAATCGAGGGCATAGGTGACAAGCACATACCGTTCAATCATAATGTCCGCAACACGGACATGGTGATTGCAATCGATGATGACGACGTGGTGAGTCTCCTTAGACTCTTCAACGAGCCGGAGGGCAGGGCATACCTCATGCAGGACGTGGGGGTCGCGGATAGAACTGTCAGTCAGCTTGACCTGCTGGGTATGTCCAGCATCGCCAACGTTCTGATGAGTGTGAAGTTTGCTCAGTACTATGAACTGGGCCCAGACGATGTGATACTGACCGTCTTCACTGACTCGGCTGACATGTATCGGTCAAGGCTCAAAGAGATGTCCTCAAGACATGGAGGCTACACGAAGATGGATGGCATCAGGGACTATCACAGGCATATGTTGGGTGTCAAGACGGACAATATGCTTGAGCTGACGTATCATGAGAGAAAGAGGATACACAACCTCAAGTACTTCAGCTGGGTCGAGCAACATGGTTTCAGCACAGATGAGCTGAACCGCCAGTGGTATGACCATGCAAACTACTGGTCAAGCATTCAAGGACTGGTACCACGCATTGACGAACTCATAGTACAGTTCAATCAGAAGGTGGGCTTGCTCTAGGAAGAACAGCTTCCGAAGGATGCCGAATTGCTGAAAGGTCTCGGAGCAGTTGGCGTGTCGAGAATCTCAGGCGATCTATTGCGATACGGACGAAAGCGTATAGTACTGCGGCGATGTTGCAAGGCGTGACAGTGAGAGCATTGGCACGGATAGTAGGAGATTTAATCCAAGGTCTTCCCGACCACAAGACAGTCAATGACCAAGGAGCATGACCTTGAGTGCACAAGAAGTCATTCAGGAAACCAATAGTCAGACTCAGCTCCGACTGTGTGCGTTTCCCGAATACTTGTCCCGTCTGCGGTGCTCCTGCAACATGCAGCGTCCGCATCAGCACAAGACCGCGACTAACAACGCACACAGGACTTGACGGCAATCGCGTCCTCGCAGTCTACTCCATGCATAGACATGAAGTCATTGGCCCCCCTTCCAAGGTCTTTGTTGTCCCTGTGTGTGAGGAGCACCAGCACTCCGACGAATGGGAGTGGCGGTACAGGTCAGTGTTCGCTTGCCTGACTGGGATTTCTGCATCCGCTCTTGTCTTTGGAACGATGGCGGGTTTTCATGAGGCACGGCTCTCAGGTGTGTTACCGCTATGGTATATTGCCCTACTCATGGGATTCATATTCCTCCTCAGCGGGACCATGATTGCGTTCGGGAAAAAGCCCATTGAGAAGGCAATCGACTTCCTCGGCTTTACATACGACGAGAAGTCAGTCCTCGTGAGCATTGGCAACGACACCTATCGCAGACTGTTGCTGGAGCAGAACCCATCTGCAGAACTGGTCAACTGGGTTGTCTTTCTATGACTGTGAGTGACGACGGCCCTTTGTCTCATAGTAATCACAGACTCTGGTGAGGGCTCCCACAGCCTCTCGGATGTTCCTGAAGACGGGTACTCCGGCCTCCACGAATATGCTCCACGCCTCCGCGCGCTGTGCTGGGTAGGCGATTTCCGGGACTGCTATGAGCACTGGCTTGTGATGCTCTTGCATCACGCGCTTGGACTCTCTCGCCAGTGTCTTCCAGAAGCCATCTATGATGTCGTTGGCACCCATTATGGTGGCGACCTGGTGTATATTGTGCACATCGGCCTCGACGATGATTGAGTCGAATCCTGGCTCATTGCCCACAATTCGGATTACTTCGCGGGTGGTCTGGTCCTGATAGTAGTCAGCCGCAAGGTCGATGGGGTTGCTGAGCCCGGTGCCCACATCCTTGATGAGTGGTCTGAGCTGGCGGATGGTCTCTTCAGAAGTCTTCGGTACCCTGAGACCATGCTCGATACAGAGGTCAGTGTATATGACACTCGTTCCCCCGCTGATGGCAATCATGCCAACGTTCCTAGACCGTGGTGGTGGACACATGGAGAACACGCTGAGTGTGGCAACCATGTCCTCCAACGTTGTAACGACCGGTACGTTGGCCTGTCGAAACGCCGCACTCCAGATGTCTGATGCGCCAGCCAAAGCACCGGTGTGGGATGAGGCAGCCCGTGAGCCCTCTTCAGATCGTCCTCCCTTGAGCACCACAGCCGGTTTCTTCGCTGCAAGCTGGGTCATCGAGCGGAGGAACCACACACCATCCTTTGTGCCCTCTATGTAAGCACCAATCACATGGGTCTCAGGGTCTTCGCGAAAGTACTCCATGATCTCCGGCGGTGTGATGTCGAGCTGGTTCCCGAATGAGAACAGCTTGCTGAAACCCATGCCCGACTCCACACCAGCAGTGTATACAGCGATAGCCACCCCGCCAGACTGCGACAAGAAGCCCACATTGCCTGCCAGTCTCTTGACGGTGGGCATGAATGCAAACCCGAGGCGGGGATAACAGAGACCCATGCAGTTTGGACCCAGAATGCGTATCCCGTATTTGCGTGACACCGCACCAAGCTCTCGTTCGCGTGCCCTTCCCTCTTCGGTCCCGAGCTCCGAGTAGCCGCTAGAGAACACCGTTGCACCCCGTGCACCCTTCTTTGCACACTGCTCTAGGACAGGCGGCACGTACTTGTTGGGTACTGCAATTATCGCATAGTCAATTGGCTCTGGGATCTCTTCGACACTTACCAGTATCCTGTGACCAAGCACCTCGCCACCGTTCCTGGACACCAACCACACGCGAAGGTCGTGTTGCCACTGCAGCATGCTGTGCGCCCAGTAGTAGCCCATATTGGGAGAGACCCCGACGATGGCAACAGACTTGATGTCAAGCATCTGAGCAATCGTTGGACGCGCTGGTTCGCTCATCGCAAAGTCTCCGAACGGAGGCACCGGCAAGAGACCGTCATTTAAGAGTAGCGTCCTTTGCGTTAACACAACCTTTTTCCGACAGTGCCAGCTCCGATTCGGGAGAGCTAGTGCTCGAAACTGCGCACTGCAACTCGAAACGCAATTCGTAATCTCTGCGGGTCCAGTGAGAGGACAGAGCTGTCTGGAGACAAAGAACATGAGAGTATACCTTGATGCCAACTTCTTCATCTCAGGCTTCAGTGAGAGACCAAAGGATGTCCTCACCATCAAGGAAGCGGCCGACTCAGTGGGCATGGAACTATGGATGACAAGACAGGTGTTCTTGGAACTGCGATGGTACCTTCGACGCGAGGTCGAGCAGATTGTGGCTATTGATGAGACTCTCCCCAAGGACATCAAGAGCTTGATGGAGGCTACTAGGCGACCTGAGTCTGCACTTCCTCAACCAAACGACATGTCACTCGTACTTGCCGCGCAGAGAATCAAGGGCTCGAAGGTCGTGACAAGCGACCTCAAGCTTCTGAACCTGATACAGGACCTTGGTTTCAGTGTTGACGGCATCGTGGGGTCGGCATTTGTCCTTGAGCTGATAGAGTCGGTGGACAGCGAGGAACTGAAGAAGAAACTGACAGCGATAAGGGAGCGAATATACGCAGAAGAGGTCAGGTACAGCATTGCCCGGAAGGAGGCATACGACCCAGTCGCGAGGATTCGCATTATCGAAGAACATGCGATGCGAGTCCTGCGGACGGTCAAGCGCCCGGTGGAAGAGCTGGACCGCAAGCTCACAAAGGGGCAGCCACTCTTCGTGCTGGACTTTCTAGAGGACATCAAGGCAAGCATACCTGCGATGTTTGACGACTTCAGAGAGGGTAGGTATGACACACTGGCCAGTGAGATAGAAGCTGTACAGAACGAGATTGAGAGACTGCTAATAGTCTCGACACTCACCGAGGATGGCCCGACACACCAGAGTCTGGTGGAGAGCGCATCAGACCTCACATTGTTCCTCTATTTCCTGGAGACCATTTGCCATCTCTATCGGGGCACAAGACAGGGGATTGAGGACGCCCTGAAAGTCAGCGAAGAGGCGTTCAGGCTCTTGATGTTCTCTGCGGTCAAGAACGAAGAGCTGAAGGCGTCCGTCTTCTTCACACGCATAGTCCTTGCACTGATTCGTGAGGAGTACGAGGAGATTGACTACTACTACTCGCTCTATGAGAGCATGCTAGCGCGAGCTGGACTTGAGGACATGAAGGCCACCTCTGAGGGTCTTTACGTGACCATGCAGATCCTCAGGAAGTTCATGGGCGGCTTCTCAATCACGAAGACCAAGCTCCAATACCCCGACGTGACCGTTGAGATGCTGAACGACATCGCAAAGTATGCGGTACAGCTTGACGACCACGAGAATGCTTGGCAGCTCTCCGTCAAGGCGTATCAGATAGGGGTAGCCTATGGAAAGGAGGAGGCGGCGAGGCAGTCGTTCCTCATGCTATACAAGGTCTGTGCAGCAACAGGAGACAGACTGAAATCTCAGCTGGAGAAGTTTGCCGAGAACGCTCTGAAGATGTTCGTGAAGAATGGCTGGGACACCTCGATGATCATACCCGTACTGAACGAGGTCCAGGGACGACCGCCAACAGTCCCGGACATGACAACGCCGGGACCCGTTCCGGTCTCAAGCCTGCCCAATGAACTGAAAGGATGGATGGATGTCCTGCTCCTGCAGAACATACTCGGAAGGGAGATGCTGGTGGTCCGCAATAGCGGTCTCACGGCCAGAATTGGGGTCGTTGTGGCAAACCACCCGGGTCTCAAGAGCCTGCGCACAGGATACAAGATTGCCCTCACAAGCGGGGATTTCAAGGTGACCAACGCAGAAGCAAGTGTTATCAAGCAATACTCCGTGATGGTTATTGTAGAGCCAACCCCTACAGCCGAGATATCATATGAAGGCGAGTACGGCTTCCGAAGTCTGAAGTTTGCCCAACCGGAGACCACCCAGTAAGACGACACACGGAGACAATTGCACATGGAGCCACTAGCTCTCTTCACCCTCATGCTCGGTGTCAGTCTAGTCGCCATCTTCAACTATCTACTCAACTGGGCCCCCGGTTCTGAGCCGGAGGACTATCAGATTGGTCCAAGAGAGCTGGGTCTTCGCTGTGACTGTAGCATGAACGCTGTGGTCTTGGGAGCAATCAGCGTTCTAGTCTTATCGGTCTCCTCCTCTCGTTTCTCCTCAAGAGAGGAGCTCTTCATGACGGGCGTCCTCTCTTTCTTCATCGTGACTCTGGCGGGAGTGATGGGAAGACGCAGACGCTACAACGAGTGGAAGACCATGAGGGGAGTGTTCGAACGGGTCCTGCCGCCACACATGCCGCAGAACATGGACACAAGCGTCTTGGAGATCGAATTCGACGACGAGGATGATGACGACGAGGACTCATATGAGTACTACGACGAGTGACATTCATGCAGTGCTGAATGTGAATACATGAACATGGTTTATAGGAGAGAAATCACACAGAAGAATGAAGATGTCCTCGCCCCCAACTACGAAAGGAAGTGTGATCTCAAAGGTCCTCGTGCTTGGCCTAGATGGGGCTCTGCAGGCGGGCTTTCTGGCGAGGGCATCGGGGACTTGTTTCTCATACAGCCTATACACATCGCTTGGGATTGGTATTGGCGTGACCAGATTCGAACACAGAGGTTTCGTCGACATCACGCTTCAACTCTGGTCACTGCCACATCACGAACAGTGGCAAAGAACCATAGCCAGCTTCACAAAAGGCCGCAGTGCGACGGTGCTGGTAGTCAGACCCGATGAAGTTGCGAGGATACCGGAGATCGTATCCATCCTTGAGAGGCCCGATGGCGAACCTGTCACGATAGTACAAGTCGGTCAAGAACCGGTAGACGAGACCAAGACCGCGATAATCACCGATGTCTTCGCACGCTCCGTACTGACACACAACAACGCATCGATTCCAGACGTGCTCATGTGCTTGGGAGACCTGATTATGGACTCGGTTCAGAGACAGCGCATCGATATGTTCCTGATACCGCCAGAGGACTGCCCAGCAGCGATTCCAGAACGAGACTTTGAGAGCGGTCTTCTAAACAGCGAAGTTGAAGTGCAGGCGATCAGGTCGCTTGCAACCAGCCTTGGACTGGAGTGCGACGACGACGAGTGCTTCATTCCTCTTGCGAAGGGGTCTGCCGTAGTCAACCTGTGGACGGCCTCAGTCAAGTTCTACCCCATCTTGTGCGAGATGTGCGAGAACAAGTGCACGAGAAAGAGCAGCATATGTATCGTGAGTACACACAACGGCTGGTCGCGGGGGGACCTTGGTGAGAAGGCTCTCCTCACAATGGCAAAGATCTACGCGCTGAGTACGGGAGACCTTCCAAAGGATGTCGTCAGCCAGCTCAACGCATCGGCATCGTGTGCAAAGTTTAGGGCCTCTTCAGAGTACGACTCCACCGCAGTACAGGAGGTCCTGAGTGCACTCGGCTACAGACCGTACGAAAGCAGATGGACGCTGCTGGACGAAGCAATGAAGAGGGTTCTTGTGGGCAAGCTCAGCGCCGACGCATACGACACACTGAATAGGCTGCTTCAAAAAGCCCTGACTCGCTGCACGCACTGAGAGGTGGTACTTGCTCTGCATCGCAGGATGATATCAGTGATAGGCGGCTCAGACTCTGATGAAGATGCTCTGCGAGCCGCGGAAGAGATTGGCAGAGAGATAGCCAGACGCGGGGTCGTTCTGGTGTGTGGTGGACTGGGAGGCGTGATGGAGGCTGCGTGTCGGGGGGCACATGAGGCAGGAGGCCTCACAGTAGGCATCATTCCAACTGAGAGTCATGAACATGCAAACGACCATGTAGACATCGTCATCCCCACCGGCATGGGATACGCAAGGAACTTCCTCGTTGCAAGAACAGGACACGCTGTGATTGCGATTGGGGGTATGGCGGGCACCCTGAGCGAGATGGCAATCGCATGGTTCTCTGACAGACCAGTGGTTGCGCTGGGCCATACAGGCGGCTGGGCCAAGAGACTGGCCGGAGAGAGGATAGATGAACGGAGAGAGGACGTCGTATACGCAGCCACAAGCGCTTCCGATGCAGTAGACCATGTGTTTGAAGCGCTGGGTTGGAAATGACAGGACTGCAGGTGGTCTACCTTTGAATGGAGGTGATTCTCTGATCGAAGACGTTCCCGTTGACTTGGAGACTGTAAGAGGCATGATGCACAGCCTTCAGAGGAGATTCGCTGCCTTGCCGAACGTGGTTCACTTGCCTTCCTCACACCTCATTGTGGTTGGAGACCTTCATGGAGAACTAGGCCCAGCTAGTAACGCCGTGGAGCTTCTTGAAACACACCCTGAAGCCACGCTTGTCTTTCTCGGTGACTATGTGGACCGCGGAGAGCAGCAAGTGGAGACCGTCAACTTGGTCATGGCAGCCGCAGCCAAGCATGGCGACAGAGTGGTCATGCTGCGGGGCAACCATGAGAGCTTTGGTGTTGCCACAAGATATGGCTTCTTTGAAGCATGTCAGCAGTCATACGGGACTGACGCCTTCGACGAATACATGGCGTTCTTCGCAACGCTCCCACTTGCAGCGGTCTCTCCGGACGGCGTCTTCCTCTGCCATGGAGGAGTCCCGGCAGGACTGACATCGCTAGGACAACTAGACCTAGAAGACAGATTCAGTCGCGACTTTGTCAGCACCCTTGCCATGCAGCAGGTCTGGAACGACCCAAGGGACGGTGAGTTTGACTTCCTTCCCAGCGACAGAGGCGAAGGCATCCTGTACTTTGGCCGCCATGCCTTCAGAAGATTCATGGACGTCACAGACACAGAGATGCTAGTACGTGCCCACGAAGTCGTCCCGGAGGGCATAAGGACCATGTTTGACGGCCGGTTGATCAGTGTCTTCAGCGCCTCATACCGAGGCACTGTCACACCCAAGGCCTTAGTGCTAGAGTCAGACGCCCGGTGGCATGCGGTGCCGCTCTAGAAGCGGCTTTGAGCTTGGGCATTGAGGTACTTTCATAAGGTGCTTAGTAGGCACCATTGGCATCTGATAGGTAATCCGGCAAGGATGCCTGCCGACAGAGATGATCTCGTATGGTAAAGGTCGCTGTCATCAAGACATCTCCGAAGACCGTGGTTGATGATGTCGGTCGACTCATGGACTTGGCCGAGTATGACAAGCACATCTCCAAGGACATCCGGACAACAATCAAACTCAACCTCTCGTGGAGCAAGTTCTACCCGGCCTGTTCAACCAACCCCTACATCTTCGATGGCCTTCTCAAGAAGATGACTGCAGATGGCTTCTCTCCGAGGTCGATACAGGCGGTAGAGAACGAAACGGTGGTCACCAACATATATGCTGGGACCAAGGGGAACAACTGGTACAGCGTGATGAGGAAGTACGGAATCAAGTTTCTGCCGCTCATCAAGGCGCACTACGAAGAGGTGAAGCTGCCTCGCAAGACGCTCGTACTGGAGCGCACTTTCGGAGAGGTGATCGCACCAAGAGAGATATTCGGCACAAACATAATCCACCTGCCGACAATCAAGACGCACGGGCACACCTTGATGACCGGAGCCATGAAGGACTCGTTCGGCCTCTACCTGACCAAGAACAGACACCTCGCCCATCTCAAGATACATGAGGTGTTGGTTGATCTTCTTCTCTTGCAGAAGACGGTCTCCCGCAGTGAGTTCGTCATCACCGACGGGACTGTGATGGGCGACGGGGCCGGACCGAGGACCATGATTCCAAGAATAGGGAACATCCTGCTCGCAACACATGACATGGTTGCTGCAGACACAGTCCAGACCCGAATCATGGGTCTGAATCAGCGTCTTGTCAGAAAACTGCAGATTGCCAATCAACTCGGTCTTGGTGAGTGTGACCCTGACAAGATTGAGATTGTGGGCGACTTCGAGTCCTTTGACGAACTCCCCAACTTCCACATGCACACGGCAAAGAGCCCGGTCATAATGTGGAACAGGGGTTTCCTGCGATTCCCCGGTATGGAGACATTCCTGTTTCGCTCACCGCTGATGTGGCTCCCCACGCAGTTGTCAGGCCTGTACCACGACGGGCTCTGGCTGCCCACTAAAGGACGGAAGTGGGTTCGCTGGTTCCTTGAAGAGACAGAGTATGGAAAACTATGGAAGACCTATGCGTGATACGGAGAAGGTAGACTTGGCAACTAGAGACTACATCAGACTGCTCCGCGTACATCAGTGGTACAAGAACTTCCTTGTGTTCTTGGCAATCATCTTCGCGGAAGTGCCCAAGGAATGGCCTTGGACGACTGTGCCTGCGCTATTCAGATGGTCCAACTACCCACCACTCATCCTCGGCTTTCTTTCGTTCTGTGCAGTATCAAGTGCAGTATACATATTCAACGACGTGAAGGACATAGAGGAAGACGCTCAGCACCCCGAGAAACGCCATAGACCGCTGCCATCAGGTGCGGTCTCCCGTAGAAGCGCCCTCATCCTCGGGAGTGTACTGATGATCGTCGGTCTCACAGTAGCCTTCACGCGACACCCAGTGTTCTTTGTGCTTGTGATTCTATACATTATCAACTCGCAGCTCTACAACTACTACCTCAGGAAGTGGGCAATCGTTGACGTGGTGGCAATTGCAGTGGGCTTCATCATTCGTGCTATCTCTGGGGCATTCCTACTTGAACCAGTGGTCCCCTTCACGTCATGGCTTGTCATAGGGGTGTTCTTCGTCGCACTTGTCCTAGGCTTCGGGAAGAGGAAGAACGAGCTCCAGTATCTTGGACAAGACGCCGCAATTCACAAGCAGGTGTTCATTCACTACACCGATGAGATGCTGAACCAGGGCATCACAATGTCCGCAACGTGGGTCGTGCTCTTCTATGCTCTATACACTTATGAGAACTTCAGAGACACCATGACGACCCAGCCGGTGATGATGACGGTGCCGATAGTGGCAGGCATCGTGATGAGGTACGTCTACCTGATATTCTCAGGCAGTCCCGTGGGCAGAAAGCCGCACCTCGCCATAAGAGACAAGGGAATCCTGATTGGCGGCATTCTGTTCTTCATTGTGCTTGTGTGGACCTTGTTCTTCTGGGAACCCTTCTTCGACTGGTTCTACGACGTATTCAGAGACCTGTTCCCGCCAATGCCCCCACTTGGGTGACAGTCATGACACTCTCGGCGTTTGACCTACACTCACATACAATCCACTCCAAGGATGGGCTCACCCATCCTCGTTCCCTGTTCAAATGGATGAGGCTACGAGGTCTCAGAGGAATGGCAGTCACAGAACATGAGAGACCAAGTCTCGTGAAGCCAATAGTACGCGACGACCGGTTCCTCATAAACGCATGCGAGTTCAAGACGGAAGACTTTGGAGAACTGATCGGTCTGTTTGTCACTGAGCCCATACCTCCCTCGACCTTTGAGGAAACAGCGGACCGGATTCACTCGCAGGGAGCCATAACTGTCTTACCTCATCCTCGGGATCCGCTGAGAAAGGAGGCCGCACTCCGAAAGGGCCTTCCTGATGAACTCATCAGCCGACATGTGGATCTGGTGGAGGGTATCAACTCGCGCTGTGTGCTGAACATCTTTAACACATGGGCCCAGCGACTTGCAGTGAGACTTGCCAAGCCAGTGACAGCCGGTAGCGATGCACACAGCTTTCTCGAGATAGGTCATGCAAAGACATTCCTTGCCGACATATCATGTGTAGAAGACATCAGGCGTGAGCTGAAGGCAGGAAGAACACGGATATGGGGGTACCCGTCGTTTCCCATGTGGCAGGTCCCCACGATTCTGTGGCAAAGGATAAGGAAGATGGTCAGATGAGTGACACAAACCCCTGTGAGATACCTGTAGAGCGCTCGGGTCTGGTGAGCGTTCGGAAGCTGCTGCTCTTCGTGTTCGCTGGTGTGGTGATCTACCTTCTTATGATACTCTATGGCGAGATTGGCAGGATTGCATCTGCATTATCGGTCATCCCGTGGTGGTGGGTCGTGCCTGCAATCCTGGTCCTCTCGTTCCTGAACTACATCATTCGGTATGTCAAGTGGCAGTACTTCCTCCGACGCATAGACGTCAATCTGAGACACCTCGAGTCCTTCAGCGTGTTCCTTGCCGGCTTCACCCTCACTGTCAGTCCCGGAAAGATAGGTGAGGTGATCAAGGGCTACTTCTGCAATCAGCTGAAAGGCACACCCATAGCCAAGGTGGTGCCTGTGGTCGTGTCTGAACGTGTGACGGACCTCCTCGCCATGGTCCTGTTGGCCATGATGGGCTTTCTTCTCGGTTTCAACACAGGCAACGAGCTCATCACAATAATCGGGCTTGGAGGACTTGTCTTCTTCGGCGCACTCGTCCTGAGCCGAAGGTCGCTCTACAACCGACTTATCAAGCGGATGACATCCTTCGGTCCGCTGAAGAGATTCCAGAGCAGCTGTGACATGATAGAGGACACAATGGTAAGGACACTTGCTCCAAGACCCATGCTTGTGAGCACCACGATAAGTGTCCCCGGCTGGTTCATGGAGTGCATCGAGCTGTGGATTCTCCTAGGCCTTCTGACCGGGACCGGCCTGCCGTCGCTCGCTCCGGAGTCCCTTCTGCTGTTGGTCCACGCGACGTTCATTCACTCTGCAGCCTCTGTGATAGGCGCACTGGTGTTCACACCGGGAGGACTCATAGGATACGAGGCCAGTTCCATCGCACTCATGCAAGTCCTTCTAGGTCTCACGGAGGCTGTGGCAAGTGTCGCCACCATCCTCATCCGGCTGGCGACGCTGTGGTTCAGTGTCGTAGTCGGCTTTGTCGCGCTTGCAGCGGTAGAACGACTACACAGGCAGGGTGAGTTGCTCAGTGTCCAGCAAGCTTAAAACAAACATCACTCCGCCGAACGAGCGGTGTGTGGATTGACAGACAAGCTTGACCTAGTCATTAGCAATGCCGAGGAAGTTGTGACCACTGAGGAGATCAGGACAGTCCTGACCGAGAAGCCCAGTTTCAACTTCTATTACGGTACTGCTCCGACAGGTCCGTTCCACTTTGCTTACATGATTCCACTCAACAAGCTAGTTCAGCTGACCAGCGCAGGTGGAAAGGGAACGATACTGATTGCAGACTATCATGCCCACCTTGACGACCGCAAGACATCGTTCGAGCTCATGGACCTCCGCTCCACCTACTACACCGAGTGCATACGTGGTGTGCTTGGCCCTGCAGCCCGGAAGATAAAGTTCGTGAGAGGCTCCAGCTACCAGCACAAGAGAGACTACGTCGAGGACCTCTACAAAATAGCTGCGAGAGTGACAACAACACGAGCAACTCGGGCGGCAAGCGAGGTCGTCAGAATGAAGGGGGAGCCCAAGGTGTCAGAACTGCTCTACCCGCTGTTGCAGATACTGGATGTCAAGTACTTGGACGCAGACATCGCAGTGGGCGGAATCGACCAGCGGAACATCTACATGCTTGGCAGGGAAGTCCTTCCCGAGATTGGCCACTCGAAGGGGTGTTACATCTTCATGCCACTGCTGCCCTCTCTCAAGGGCGGGGGCGCAAAGATGTCCGCGAGCGACCCGCTGTCCCACATTCGTGTGACTGACTCGCCAGAGAAGATACGGGACACGATAATGAAGGCATACTGCCCGCCGGCCGACTTGAGTCAGAACGCCGTCACATCCACAGTGAGTCTCATCCTGTTCCCACGCTATGGGCGCGTCACAATTCCCAGAAAGGAGAAGTTCGGAGGAGACATCGAATTCACCTCCGTCAAGGATTTCCAGGATGCCTACAAGGCGGGTCAGTTACATCCTCTTGATGTCAAGCAAGCCGTGGCGGACAGGCTCATCGAGGTCCTCGCACCTGCGCGAGAGTACTTCGCGGCTCATGCCGACATTCTCGAGGAGATTGAGAGGACACAAGAGAGTCGCTAGATAGCCGCATGGGCGACTCTCTCGGTCCGCACATCAGATACCGGCAGCTTGCTGCCGGGGTCTGACGCTTTCATACTAGTCGATATCTATTCCCAGACTGTCAAGAAGAGCCTCGAGGTCAGCCTTGGAGAGTGTCATCGCCTGTTCCAGGATGATCTCTATCTCTTCAGGTGCAATCCCCTTGCGTTTGAGTTTCTTGCGCAGGTCCTCGATTATCTCGGGAGTTGCTGCAAGGGGTGCACCCGCTGGGGTCACCTCGGGTACTCTGCCCTCAGCCTTGGCGAGCGCTTCTGCTCGTCGTGCCTCTTCCTGACGAATGACCTCACGCAGGAAGCCGGGCCTCTCGCTTGCCTTCATTCTTGCCAAGTCCGCCCTGAATGCCTCTATCTCTGCGGGACCCAGTCCAGTGACGGATGCTAGTCGCTCCAACAGCTCGTTCACCTCAGGGACGATGGCCTTGATAGGCTCAGGGTCAATCTCCTCCGGTGACTTCTTGATGAAGACTGGTCGAAGCTCATCGTTGACAATGGTCATAATAATGGCGTGTCTGGACTGGACACGAGGCTGCTTCGGGATCTTGCCCTTGTGCAGCACTGCGAGCATCGTGTTGATCACGCGAATCAGCCGGGGCACACTAGCGTACTTGAAGTAGTAAACGGCCGCCAGTGCTACTATCATGGCGGTCACTGCAGCACTTGAGTACAGCGTGTTGCGCAGAAGGTCCGCCGCCGAGGCGCTAGAGAGGATTGTGAAGATTATCTGTTGCGAGTCAAAGCCCTCTCGTGTCAGAGTCAACGTCAGACGAATCTCTCCTGCGCCGTTGACAAGGAACAGAAGGGAGTAGTATCCATCTTCAAGATACTGCACCCGGTCCGGATAGTAGGTCAGGTTCTCTCCCTCGAAGGAGACGATTGGAGTCATCCCAGATATGCCGACCCCATGGTCAGTGTCGAAGTAGCGGATGACCAGCGTCAATGCGGTTCCTGGCGTGGTGACGATAGTAGTGTTCTCCACATAGAAGCTGGTACGTATTGGACGTACTGTGACCTCCACTGAGAAGGGTGATACTGAGTACTGACCAGTGGGGAAAGTGAGATAGACCGTGTACACACCGAGTGGTAGGTCACCGGGAACACTGAGCGAGTAGTTTCCGTTGTAGAGAGGCAATAGCAACTCCTCGCCAAGACCCTCCCAGTAGGCCAGCCCGTTGATGTTGGTGACAGCATTTCCTGTTATGTCGTTTACGACTCTGAACTCAACAGCTGCGGTATCGTTCACAGGTACCGACACGGATAGCGGGCCAATGACTGTGGCCGGGGTTCTCAGCAGGACGAAGAGCAGGGTTTCCTGTGCAGTTGCATAGTTAGTGAGTGAGAGTCGGACGACAATCTCATATGTTCGCGAGAAGGTCAAGTCCACATTGAGAGTCACCGTGTAGGTGCCATTCCCCAGGTCCGAGAGGACAGGGGCCGAACCGTCCCACGTAATGAGGCCTGTTGCGCCTATCACAGGGAGCGAGTTGTGCGTGTCGTTGAGATAGAGCCTGTAGACTACTGTGTCATTGGTGTATCCAGCGTGAGTCAAGGGGCTTGCAACAATGACTGTCGGTAGACTCCTTATCGTGACGATAATGGTCCTGCTGGCCATCGCATATCCAGCTTTCGAAGCTAGCAACCTCAGCTGAATCTCCTGTGCTCCTATCAGGCTGGTGTCGATGCTACCGGTGTAGAGTGCGCCCATCTGCTCTGTCAAGACCCCCGCTAGACTTCCGATAGTGAAGGACACATTGGCTCCAGCCAAGCGGCCGCCAAAGTAGGTGTCATTGTACTCCACGTTGAGCACTAGTGGGTCACCATAGAAGACGATGATGGTCTGCTCGTGGCTGGCGAGTCCCACCAGTGTAGGCACAGGGACTATGCTGACAGAGATCTCCAAGCTAAGGAAGTCATGATTGGTGTCGAAGGCCGTAACGACCACATCATAGCTTCCTATCGGGAAGCCCATGGAGTCTATTTGCCCAACATAGAAGCCGGGCGTGCCATTGGCAACCATAGCATAGGCCGTGTTGTTCCACTCGAAGCTCACACTGTCAGCAACAACAGGGATTCCTCTGAGTGTGTCGTTGAGGTATACAACAAAGCTCAGTGTTGTGGTTGTCACGACCGAGTAGGAGCTCTGCCCGGGGATGATCTGACCAGAGGCTCTTGAGACCACGAGCGAGAACTGCGTCTGGCGTGTCTGGTAGTACTCGCGTGCGACTGTCACCTGTGGCTGATAGAGCCCATGGTCAGCATCACTTGTGTCCAGAAGGATCGAGTATGTCCCATTGCCCCAGTCGGAGAGGTGGTACAGGGAACCATTCCACAGAATCGTGGCATTCATGCCGGGCACTCTGGTACCATCAGAGACCTGCCGCACTTCGAATCGGATCAGTACGAACTCTCCCCACTCAGCGTAGTAGGCGCTGCGTTCAAGGAGAATCTGTACATCCTGCGAGCCGGGTTGCACAGATGCCTCAACAGAACTGGTCTGATAGAACTGGCGCTGTGCTTGGACCGTGAAGACATACTTCTGGGCAAGCAGGCCCGTGGTGTTCAGTGTCAAACGGTAGAGACCACCTCCCACTTCCATCACGCTGTATCCATTTGCCCAGTTGCTCGTCACGGATGCCCCTGTGACTGGTGTGCCATGGTCAGTGTCGGTCAACGTGACATTCACTACCTGCGGGGCCCCAGGCGGCAGAACGCCCAGAGGAGGAGTCTCCACCAGCATGGCGGTCAGTATCGCACGAATTGTGGCAGGAACGTCCTCTGTGGTCCTGTTGGCGTAGAATGGCACACCCGTCCTGGAGAATGTGACATCGAAGTACACGATTCCAAGGGCATTGAACTGCTGGGTGGGCACTCGCAGCTCATAGTCGCCCAGTCCTAACTCCCGCACATAGTAAGTCGGGCTGGTCAGGTTGGCGCACTGAATCGACAGACTTGCACTGGGAATCCCTGTGCCTGTCAGATAGTCGACGTAGTTCAGCACAATGGTGATGTTCTCGGTGAATGGCGTTGCAGACACGAGTGGGAACGCTATCAAGGTCGGCCGCTCAACGGTTGTGGCCTTTGTGACCGTACTCCTGGCTGCATAGAAGGGTGAGGTTGAACTCCTGTCAATCGACAGCTGGATGTCCCATCCTGTCACCAGTGCGCTGGAATTCAGCAGGGTACAATTGAAGCTTATCTCATAGTATGTCCCCATAAGGTACAGCGCGTACTGGGAGGAAGTAATCGGGCTCATAGAAGGCCCGTGAGATAGAGAGATGTGCACCTTCTGTATTATGATCAGAGTCCCGGTGAGGAAGTCAGTGTACTTGAATCTGAAGGTCACATTCTCAAGGAATGGGGTCTCGCCGGGCGTCTGAACCATCAGAATCTGCGTCGGCCTCTGTACCACACGAGCATTCACTGTCACACCGCCCGGTTGGTAGAAGGGTGCGCCTGACCGTGACAGAGTGACACTCAACGTGTACGCTGCGACTGAACCAAGGGCGACGGTACTCACTCTGACCTGGTACACACCGTAGCCGAGATAACTCACCCAGTAGTTGGTGTCGAGAACAAGTGGGAAGCTGGAGTTGGTGCAGCTGACCAGCGCGGTCGCACCCGATATGCCTGTTCCCGTCGAGTCATCTACGTAGGTCACGGTGAATGTGACGTTGGCAAGGTAGGGAGCGGGGTCAGGGGACTCGTATCCTGTCTGTGTGAGACGCTTGAGAACCGAGATGCTGAACAACTCAAATGCGTCGCTCACGTAGTTCGACCCTGTGTAGACCACAGACGCATTGACACTGTAGATGCCGTCTGACGCAAATGCCGAGGTGTTCAACACCAAGGACCATCGACCATTGCCAAGGAATGTGACAGAGTACCATCCACTGAGTCCCGGTCCTATTGTGAGTGTGCCGGTCAGTCCTTGAGATGATCCTGACACAACGTCTGTGTAGTTGAAGAATATGGTGACGTTGTTACCCCACTGTGCAGGTATGAATGGGTCATGCACAAGCTGAGAAGCTCTCAATATGACTATGACCGTGAATCCCTGTGCAGTGACCGAGGAGTAGTATGGAGGTCCTGTCCATGTCAGGTTGAGATGAAGAATGAACGAGCCGACACCACCAAGCGAGGAGGTACTGATGTTGAGTCTGAACACGCGCTGTCCAGCATCGTACGTCTTCACAAAGGACACGTATGCCTCGTTGAGACTGACGACTAGGTACCCAGAGTCTGCTATCCGCTCTGCGGACAGTGAGTCAACGAACGTGAACTCGAAGACGGCGGTCTCACCATAGGGGGTGGCCTGCACCGGTGTGAAGTCGACATACGTGGGTCTGTCGAGAACGACAAGTGTGACAACAATAGAGTCGTTCTCATACAGGGGCGACACACCTTGAGCCCAAGAGAAGTCGAAGCGGAAGCTGAACGTGCCAGTCACTCCGAACTCGCTGCTGTTGAGCCTGAAACTGAAGGTGCCAGAGGTGCCTATCTCGTTCCACACAAAGTCCGACTGTGTCACAGGGTGCCCGCCGGTCAGTGGAGTGATGACAACAGTGATGTGACCGGACGAGTTGGAGATTCTTGTGCCATTCTCCATGTCGTAGTAGTACATTGTGAAGTTGAACTCGTTAAGGTAGTATGTGGCAGTCGGAGACTGCTCCAACCTCAGGTCCGTGGATGTACCCTGTACTCTGAAAGACGTGTTGATTGTCTGGTTGTAGTACTTGACTACTGTACCAGTCCACCGAATCCTGATTGTAATGTCCTTCCAGCCAATGGTACCCCACTGGTCGCTTGCAAGAGTTATGTTGTAGTGACCACTGCCGAAGGAAGACGCGCCGACGCTATACGCCAAGGTGCCAAGAGTCGGCGATGACACGGTGATCTCGACGTTACCGGTGTCGTTCGTGATACCGACAGACAAGTCCGTATCTTGGAAGAAGACCAAGACTACCACTGTCTGTCCGTACGGAGTCTGCGCTACAGGCGCGTCGAGCTCGAAGAGGGTGTTGTGACTTCTTATGATGACACCGATATCGAACGTGTGATTCAGATAGCTGGGACGGCGGACCTCAAAGCGGACTGGATACGGCGTCCCAGGGCTTGATAGAGGGTCGGTATCATAGGTGTAGAGTGTGATCCTATAGACTCCAGAGGTCTCTTCCGTCACGGTGTAGTTCTGCTGACCAGTGTGGTGGAAGGAACTCCAGTTGCAAGTGATGAATGATGCACCACCTGTCACCGGCAGACTCGACTCATTCGTCCAAGTAAGTGTGAATGATGCCGACTCCCCGACTGGAATAGAGAGCTGGTTAGAGGAGTAGGAGATAGTGTTGTATATCTCTCGAATCTCAACGAACATGGTCATCCACTGAGGAATGACAAACGGCGCTCTGGCTGTGACGTTGAGTGCGTATCGGCCAAGCGGTTTGCCCACACAATTCAGTTCGACCAGGTAGCTACCAGAGCCGAGCGGTGTCACAGAGTAGGTCGTCCAGTTGACCGCGACTGTTGCGCCCGTTATGCCAGTCCCATTGACGTTCTTGAAGACGACGGTGAAACTCTGACTTGCGTCAATGGGGCCCGACACCTGTGGATACTCCGGTGACTCGATTGTGGCCGCATAGTTGACGTATATGGTCAGGGTTGCAAGTGCAACATCGAAGTGGGCTCGGGTCCAAGTGAGGGAGATCACATACACTCCAGCTCCCGAGAGGAGAGAGGTGTCTATGACTTTGGTGTACTGCCCGTTGCCACTGTCATCAAAAGTGTCAGTCCCAAGGACCCAAGACATCTGCAGCACGCCGCCTCCCACAAGCACATCACTATCGGTGTCATTTGCTTCGAGTATCACAAGGACCAAGTCGCCGTAAGTGGTGTTCGTGACCCAAGTGCCCTCTGCGTCATCCGGATAGGTGATGACAAGCTCCGATGAGTGTGTTACTGTGAAAGGCCTCTTGAAGAAACCTGCACGGGTCCACTCGCCGGACACTCCGACATCGTTAGCGACTGCCTGTACCATCCAAGAACCGGCCGGAGCTGTTGACCCGCTGAGCGTGAATGTGTTGGTGGTCGCGTACCCAGAACTGTCTGTGGTGGCGCTCAATGTCAACCACTCAGACCCGCTGGGCGAGTAGATAGTGAAGTTGACAATCGCATTCTGATAACTGGGACCCAGATATGCCCGAGCTCTCGTCGTGTTGCCGGCTCGTAGATTGACCGTGCTCTTCCAAGTCGAGTCAGAGGGATCATACATCTGGAAGTTGGAGATGAGATTTGGTGATGTACTCAGTATGCGCCAGTATCCGTACCGTCCAGCCTCTGTGGTCACCTGATAGGCAGACACGTTCAGGAATTCATCCCCAGTATTGCCGCCAGTCCAGCCATAGGTCAGGTTGGTGGATGGAGCCAGCGGAAGAGCTACGAAGAAGACGTCTCTGTCTTGTGGGATTGACAGATTGAAGAAGTAGCGATTCGGGTAGCCGGACGGAATGACTGCGTAGTAGTAGGAGCTGAAGTTCGTTGCAGTACCGTTGTAGACTATGAACCTCTCGCCATACGCGGTCGGACTGATCTCATAGACTGTGTCCACGCCCAAGTGCCGAGCATACATGTTCGTCACAAGATCGAACTCCACTCCGATGGGCCTGTCGGGTACGGGTGGACTGGGTGTTGGAGTCCAGGAGAAGTTCAGTGGGATTGGGTTGACGGACCACGGAGTTGCCGGCGTCTGTGTCAAGGACCCAGAACCGTAGCCTGAGCCACTTGTCACATTCAGGCCATTCATCTTCAGGTTGACACTAGCAGGGGTTGCTGCTGCCTTGAGATACATCTCAAAGTTGTCAATCTTTGCCCTCGGCCCAATCTCGGGTGTGTAGCCGACTGCAGCCTTGCTCCATAGCCCGATGGTCACGGTCACACTCTGATCGGTAGGTAAGTTGAACAGGGATGGCGAAAGCCAGACCATCCCAGTGTTGTACCATGTCTCTTCCTGCCCAATAGAGTCGAATACAAGCAGCCACGGAGTCGTAGTCTGGCCGGCAGTGGTTATGGACAGGTAGAGTGCAAAGGAGCCGGTCATCCCATAGTGAGTGTCATCTCTCGTGTCTGCCCAATAGTCGGTCTTGAAGCCAGCCCAGACAACGGTCCCTCGAGGAATGGTCATGGTCTGCGTGAGATACGCACGGTCGCCGTCGTCATAGTGGTACGGAGCGGACCCACTGGTGGAGTCAATCTCGAGGTCCACGCACCCATCGGAAGACCCATGACCTGTCGAGTTGTACACAGAGGTGGGCGTGCTGCTCCCGGCCACATTGGTCACTGCAAGAGTCCAATCGCTTGATGATGGAGCGGTCGAGAGGTCTGGGTTCTGCACCCATGTTCGGTTCTCTGTAAGGCCTGAGACCTGTGCCTCGACACGGTAGCCCTGCCAGCCAGACCCCGTGGGAATGTTGGCGGAGACACCAGAGGTACCACTGCCCGGCGTATATGTCATTGACAAGTCGGAGAAGGAATCGGTCGCATTGCCGTATTCCCCGCCTTGAAGGGGTGAGGTGTAACCAGTCCATGCAGTCATACCCTGGTCAGAGAGAGTGTACCTGTACAGAGTGGTTTCAGGAACAGGTCGCCGCGATGACGAGTCCGGTTGAACCGCCGGCGGCACCAGAACCTCAGAGCCGCCTGTCACCGTTGAAGAGCCAAGTCCGTGAAACACCACAGACATCTGCATCGTGAGGAGCATCGTCAGACCAAGTATCAGGACGAGTGTATGTGCACGCTTCATTCACTGCCACCTCCAATCTGATCAAGAAGTGCGTCCACTTCTGCCTTCGTCAACCCTTTGGCCTGTTCCACCATCAGGTCGACCTCGGTCGCGCTGATGCCCATCGCAAGCAGTCTCTCTCTGAACACGGTCAACTCCGCATCTGTGGGAGGCCTTGCCGCGGCCTCCTTCGTCTTGCCCTCTGCGGCCACCTCCGCGAGGTCCTTGGCTCTCCGAGCACGCTCCTGTCGGAGGACTTCTGACACGAACCCAGCACGCTCGCTGGGCCGCATCTTCTCCAAGTCTTGTCGCAGGGTGTCGAGGTCAGAGTCAGTAAGCCCGACCACCACTCCCAGCTCAGTAAGTAGGCTCTCTACGTCCATGGCCTCGACCTCGACCGTGGAGACAGACAGGTCCTCGAAGGTCTTGGTGATCTTGAGTGGCGCAAGGTCTTCATTCATGGCGTCGAGCACCAGCTGGCGGCGGTCCCGCACAGGTGGAGCATCGGGGATTATGCCCTTTGCAATGCGGCTCACCATCTTCCTCAGCCATCGGAGCATCTTCGGCACAGACAACACTCGAATCCACAGAGACGCGAGTGATGAGCCAATGACCGCCAGTAGAGCACCAATGCCAAGGTAGTTGACGAGCATCTGCTGTTCCGGTGTGAGGGTTGTGATGACATTCACCACATAGACGGCGGTTGCATAGTCTTCGCGGTCCAAGTTCAGAGTGACGTGGTAGATGCCCACACCGGGTGCCATGAAGCCGAAGAGGTATGTACCGTTACCGTAGTCACGGTCTAGGCCAGGAACCCTCGTGAGCGTCGAGTCTAGAGTACTGTTTGTTGCGCCAGGAATTGGTACGTTGTGATCAAGGTCCCAGTAGACAACGCGCACGGTGAACTCTGTGTTCGCAAACATGGAAGTGGGCAGGGCTGCCACTCTCAACTCGGTGTTGACAAGGCGAATCGTGAGAAGCAAAGTCTCCTCAGCACGGCTGTAGTTTCCTCTGCTGATAGTGACTCTGATTGAATACGGGATGCTGCGGACCTCAAGGCGGGTGCGGTTGGTGTCCTGCGGACCAATGCGATAGGTCCCATTCCCGTAGGAGTGCATTATCAGTGTACCAAACTCCCAGACGGCAACAGCAGTGGCGTCGGTAATGTATCTGTGGTTCAGAGAGTCCCAGAATGTCAGGTACTGAGTATAGTCATCTGTTACAGGCACACTGACTTCGAGCTGTCCGAGTATCTGGGTGGGTATTGGATTGACCTTCATCTTGAGAACTACGTAAGCACCATAGTAGCGGTCCTTGACGAGGGAGAGGACGACGTCATATGCTGCGGGACCTGCAAAGACGACTGTGCTATTGACCTCTATCGAGTAGGTACCATTGCCAGCGTCCGTCAGCTCAGCAGTGAAGTCCTCGATACTGAAGCTGGATGTGGCGCCTGCAATGCTTCTGTTGTTGTGCTCATCCCAGAATGTCACGACGAAAGTGACGTTGCGACCGTAGTAGGCCTCTTGTTGAACTGGACCCACAACCACTATGCGTGTTGGGATTCTGCTGATGATCAGAGTGTACTGCAGTGACGACGGCGTGTAGCCGACCTTTGCACTCGAGATGAGTACGACCCACTCGCGTACAGGAAACTCCGTGGTGTTCACGAGGACCGTATAGTAGCCTCCACCCAGTTCCGTCAGATTGCCTGACAGTCCGGCCACGCTGTACATCACATCGGCACCGACAACGGCACGGTTCAGGTCCGTGTTGTTGAGGTAGATGGTCAAGTTGGCAATATCGCCTGACACCACAGCGATGACCGACACACCACCATATGCCACCATCTGCACGTTCACCTCTCGCACTTCGATGGTGACAAACCCGACGACACTCTTGTAGTTGTCAGATGAAGCCTGTAGAAGCACCGAGTGGCTTCCGATGGGCACATCTTCAACAGCAATGGTCCCCACGTACACAGACTGGGTCGCATTCCATGTGAGCAGACCTGAACCGCCAATCCAGCTGAAAGTCACGGTGCCTGAAGTTATGTCTGCACCAGAGCTCAGGACACGATAGGATGCTGTGACTCTGACTGACTGCCCGTTGACAGCACTGGATGTGGAGAGGGACCCGTTGAGGGTTGATGACACCCGCGCGATTCGCAGCTGGAAGTCCTTCACACGGTCCTCGAAGTTGGTCGCCTCAAACGAGACCGTGACAACGAACTCGCCTGCTATGTACTCGGAAGTGTCAATCGTGCAGTTGTAGAGTCCACCACCCATCTCGTTGGTGAGATACAGCACTCCAGAGAAGGTGACGTTGACTTCTGCTGCCAGCACCGGGAGCCCGCTCCGTATACTGGTGACGTTGACCACCAGAGTGACATCCTCGCCCCATACCGGAATGCCGGGATAGGAGGTCAAGAGGATGTCGACTGGAAGGCGCACTAGCAGGATCTGTGCGGACACCGTCCTGTTCACATGATACTGCTTCGCTGCACTCACGGTGAAGCTGTACGTACCAGCATCGAGACCGGTTGTGTTGATCGTGAGCCGGTACACACCGCCACCAATCTCCAAGATTGTGGAACCGGGTCCGTACAGGTCATTCCAATTCGTCACAACGTTTGCAAGTGCAATGCCTATGCCTGTGGAAATACTGCTGAATGTGATGTTCGCCGTTATCGTGTCTCCCGCATAGAAGGACTGGGCTGCCGGAAGAACCAGCTGCAGGTCTGTTGAAACTGGAGTGACACTGACAGCGAACTCGACGTCTGTCCAGTTCTCATAGAACGGCGACCCGCTCCAAGAGACATTTGCCCTGAACACGTACTTGCCAATTCCAAGTAGTGTCAGTGTGTCCACCAGAAGGCTGTACTTGCCATTGGCGTTGTCGATGACCCACCGAGTGAACACGCTGTCGTTCAGGCAAGACAATGACACTGTTGCGCCCACGAGCCCGGAACCGCTCAGGTAGTCATTGTACTGGATCAGAGCGGTGATGTTGAAACCGTAGTCAGCGGGAGGTGTGGACAGCACAGTGACCTGGGTGAATCTGGTTGTGATTGTCACTTGCGTTGCTGTCGTGGAGTTGGAGTAATAGGGAGCAGAATTGCCCCACACAAACTTCACGTAGATGGGATAGTCACTCACAAGGCTGCTTACAATCAGGTCGGAGGGGAAGGAGATAGTGTAGCCATCTGATACGGCAGTGAGTGTGTACTGCGAGTCAAGAATCAGGGTTCCAATCCCGTGAGTCAAGACCAGCACGGACTTGGTGAGGACGATAGAACCACCAGAGAGACCGTCTGTAGCGGATATTGTGAAGACCACATCTTCGAGGAATGGAGTGCTGAGTGGGGAACGCGTCACCGTGACAGTTGCGGGCCTTCGTGACACCTCTATGTCTACAGGTCGAGAACGCTCCTGATAGAAGGGCGCGCCAGCAAAACTGGCCGTTATCTCAATCGTGTAGCCGCCGAATGTGCCGAGCGCCACGGTTGATATCCTGACTCTGTACATGCCCGAGCCAAGATAGTCGACGAAGTAGTTGATACCGAGTTGTAGTGGATCATTTGATGTTGAGCAGTATGCGGTGATTGATGCTCCTGCTATGCCCTGACCTGTATTGTCATCATAGTAGGTCACAGTGATGTTGGCCTGTGTGAGATATGGAGCAAGTTCGGGGACTTCGCTCGTCAGCTGAGTGCGTCGCTCGACAATTGTCAGGTAGAAGAAGTCCTGTGCATCCAGACAGTATCTCGGGCCGGGACCGTAGGATATGGAGGCATTCACTGTGAAGACACCCAAGGATGGGAAGATGCCTGTGTTCAGAGTCACTGTGTAGGTGCCATCGCCATTGTCCACGATATGAACCGCAGGCATGAGCCACGCATCGAGAGTCAGAACACGACCATTCATACCTGCAGTGGAGTAGTCGTCAAGGTCGCGATACGTGAACGTCAGTGTCAGGTTGTTGCCGTACTGAACAGGGGAATAGGACCCATGCGTCAGGTCCGTGTTTCTCTCCCGCACAGTGATTGTGACAGCGATGCCTGTACGGTTCTGGTAGTAGGGTGAACCACTCCAGACGACGTTCAGGTGGAAGGTGTGGGTGCCCGGTGTCCAGTCACTCGTGTCAAGCTGAACGTAGATGGTTCCGCCATTCGCCGGGTTGGCAAAGACCACGTACGATATGGGCTCCGTGATGTAGACCTGGAGTGACGCACTTGGAAGAATGGGTTGACCAGAGAGCGTGTCGTAGTAGGTGAGGGTCATGTTTACTAGCTCATCGTAGGGTGTGACAGGCAGCGGGACACGATCCACCTGCGTCTGTCGATAGGTCGAGTAGACTGTGATCACAAGTGTCTGGTTTCTGTAGAGGGGCAACTGCCCGGCCGACCAGTTGAGATAGACTCTCAGCTGACATGACACGAGTCCACTCAGAAAAGTGGTGTTGAACTCGATTCTGTACTCACCGGGGCTGCCGACATAGTCAACCTCCGAAATCACCATCTGCGACTGAGTCAGGGTCTGTCCAGCTGTGAGGACTTCAACTGTGATGTGCACGTTTCCAGCATAGGGACCGGTACCATTCACAATGCCGGTCTGCGCTCCCAAGTCATAGTAGATGACAGTGAACGTGATATTCTCAAGGTATGGAGTGGCGAGCGGATTCTGGCCCACGAAGATGTCGGTTGGAGTAGCGGTGATGTCGACGCTTGTGGTGATGACCCGGTTGTAGTACTTCACAGTCGGGCCGGTCCAGTTGGCATAGATGGTCAGGTCTTTGACACCGAGAGACCCCCACTGACTCGCTGCCATACGAATGATATACTCGCCCTCCATGCTGCCATTGACCACCGTGTAAGCGACGGTTGGCAAGAGAGAGCTCTTCACATAGATGTGAACGTTGTAACCAGAGGCACTGCCGTTTCCGATGCCTACACCGACGTCAGCATCGTAGTAGATGACGATCACTTCTACGTCCGCAGTATACGCGGTCGGGTCAATCGGGTTAGACAGATAGAAGGAGGTCAGGTGGGTCCGGAGCCGCACATCAACGTAGAAGGTGTGATTCTGGGAACCGAAGGCCTGTACATCGAACCTGACAGTGTAGTTGCCAAGTACGTCATCGTCCATGGAATAGAGTGTGATCCTGTATAGACCCTGTGTGGCAGTCTCCACCACGGTGTAATTCAGGTCTCCCAAGCCATGGATTGCAGACCAGTTGCATGTGATGGCCCCAGCAGCACCACTGATGGGCACATTGTGGTCGGTGTCGGTGTAAGTGATGGTGAAGTCGATATTGTAACCAACTGGCAGGACAAGAGAGCTTGCCGAGGGAATGGCGGAAGTGTACAGCTCGCGGACATGCACAGAGAGTGTGATTATCCGGGACTCATAGTAGTCCTTCGATGCAGTGATGGACACCTTGTATTCCTTTAGCGGTACGTTGTCTGTTTCTACTGCAAGTGTGTAGTATCCTGGTGCTCCCGGTGTCACGGTGTATGTGTCGAGGGTCCAGTTACACACGATAGACGCTCCAGACACTGGCTGTCCCAGCTGGTCAAGCAGTCGTAGAGTGAGCTGTGCATCGTAGCCGCTTGGCACACTGACGCCGGGCGCGTCTGGAGAGAACAGGTCAGTAGTGAAGATCACATTCAGGGAGAAGACTCGATCCAGCGAGTCATAGTATGCCTTGCTCCATGCAAGAGAAACTTCATACCTTCCCGGTGTGGAAACCAGATTGGTGTCAAGGGTGACGCTGTATTCACCAGTACCAAGATCATTGACCACACCAGAACCATATGCCCACGAGTATGTCATGGAGCCCCCAGGAAGCAGGTCACCATTGTCTGAGTCGTTGACCCTCACCTGTAACAGAACCAACTGCCCATAGGTCACATTCTTGGTCCACGTTTCTCCTCCAACAGGATACTTCACAGAGGCGCTGGTACTGTGCCTCACAGAGAAGCCCCGCCGGAAGAAACCGACGTTATGGAGAGACCCGCTGGATATTGTGTCATTCACGTAGGCCTGCACTTCCCACGCTCCAGTCCGAGCAGTGACCGCATCCAAGTCAACATAGGAGGTCACAGCATACCCGGATGAGTCCACGGTCGCCTGCAGAGTGGTCCACACCGCTCCGGTGGGATCATAGACTGTGAAGTAGACCACATCGTTCTGGTACGTGCTTGGAAGCGTTGCTCTGAATCGCGTGTCGTCGCCAGCTCTAAACGTGTGTGTAGTGGTCCAAGCGGATGTGGTGGGATTCCAGACCTGAAGCCCGGTGACCATGTTTGGAGAGGTGCCTTTCAGGTACCAGAACCCGTTCTGAGCTGTCGTGGTCACTTGGTAGGCGCTCACGTTCAGCAGACCATCGCCGGGGTTGCCCAAGTTCCAGCCGTAAGTGAGATTTACCAGACGGAAGTTGGGCTGTCCCACATGGTTCACATCCCTATTGCTGGGAATCGTGGTTCTGAAGTAGTAGAAGGAGTTGTATCCTCCCGGTACAGCTGCATAGTGGTTCGTCGTCCACTGGACGGCCGATGCGTTGGTCACCGAGAACATGTCACCCACCGTGAAGAACTCGGTATCACTGATTGTGGGCACGTTGTGACGTCTGGCGCTGACGGTCACATCGACATCGATGAAGAGCGAGATCTCGATGTTCGGGTCCGGAGGATTCGGGTTTGGTGACCATGAGAAGTTAGCGTATGCATAGCCGCTTGTCCAAGGAGTAACAGGATTATACGTAGCCGTTCCCAGTCCGTATGTGGCCCCGTTAGTCACTGCCACACCATTCATTCGAAGACTGACATCAGTCGGCATAGCTTTGGCCTTGACATACAATACTATGTTGTCCAACCTACCCTCGGGTCGTATGTCTGCAGCCCTGTACCACTCAGCCTGAGTCACCCTGAGACCAGCGAGAATCTGCACATTGGGGAGCGAGAGCCCCGAGTAGTCCACTGGGATGAGTCCGGTCGAGTACCAGACGTTGTCGTCAGCAATTGCGTCAAACTTGGCGGACCACAGATAGCTGCCTCCGTGGTCGGGATCACCTGATGATACGAACAGTTCGAAGAACCCGGTCATGTATGAGCCCCAGCCCCGGCAGTCCGCGTAGTAGTCGAGAGAGAGGCCAGCCCATGTGACATCACCTCGGTTGATGACAAGGTCCTGTCTGACAAAGGCCTTGTCACCGGGGTTGTACCAGTACCCATAGAGCCCTCCTCCTGGATTGTGCCAGTAGCCATCAATCTGGAATACAGAAGAGGGGTTCCCGGTGCCATGACCAGTACTGAGCCAGTTGGCATCCATTCGTTCGAACCCACCACTCTCGCTCACATAGACGTTCCCTGCTGAGTCCACTGCTATCCCGAAGTTGAACCGGAACTGACCGTTTCCTGAACCATCTGAACCCCACTGGGTCTGATACGCGTTTGTATCAGCGTTGTACCGCCGGACTACATGACTATATGGACTGCCAGTGTTGACTGCACACACGTACAAGTATGAGCTGTCCGGAGAGACGGCAACACCCATGGGTGTGTAGATGCCTGTTATCGTGGTTGCACTGCCACCGGTAGCGGTTGTACGCACGATACGATTGTTCGACGTGTCCGCTACGAACACATATCCATTCGATGGCCTCACGGCAATCCCCGTCGGCATCAACAGACCACCCCATCCGCCCTGTCGGACGCCAGCAGTAGTGAAGTACTGAACACGGTCATTGCCTGTGTCGGTCACGTAGATGTATCCGTTGAAGCTGCTGTATGCAATGCCGGTCGGCGAACGGAACTCCCCGTCATCGACACCCGAGCTTCCCCACTGCCTCTGATACACCCCTGCAGAGTTGAAGACCTGAATACGGTCGTTGCCCGAGTCCACAACATAGACCAGTCCAGAACCGTCAATCGCCACTCCGGTTGGCCTGTTGAACTGCCCGTTACCTGTGCCAAAGCTGCCCCATTGCCGCAAGTATGTGCCCGTGCTACTGAAGACCTGAATTCGATTGTTCTGTGTGTCCGCAACATACAAATTGCTGGACGAGTCGAAAGCTATCCCCCAAGGGTCAATGAACTGCCCATTCCCTGTCCCTCTGGAACCCCACTGCCCTGTGTACGTACCCGAGGAGGTGAAGTACTGCACGCGGTTATTACCGTTGAAAGCGCCCTCTTCATAAGATGTCCCAAAACCCCATGTCGCATCTGTGGCAAACCCGGGGTTAACCAGCCACGAGCGATTCTCTGTTATGCTTTTCACATTGCCGAAGACGCTATAGCCCTCCCATTGATCTCCGAGAGGGACTGAGAGGTTGGCGGTCGTGATAGTACCAGAGGGGTAGTACACCATTCGTCGGTTGGTGAAGGTGTCCGTCCGTGTCCCGTACTCAGAGGTGGTGAGCGGGTCGCCATTTCCTGCCATCGAAGTGGGCTCACCTGCAATGACGTACTTCATCAGTACTTCGTCTGGCGCAACCTCGATGGAGGTGCCATCGCCCAGGTCCACCGTCTCGCCCGGTGTGTCCAAGACTGCCATTGGCGTAATCGAACCTGTCCCAGTGGCACTGAGGACGACACACACAAGAGCACACAGTGCTACGAAAGACCTTCTGGAGCCAAACAACCAGTAACCTCTCACGACTCGACGTCACCTTCGACCGGACTTCAAGCGATGTATCTAGACATCCCTTAGTGAGGTGTGAGAATCATGCCGATATAAAAAGATGTTAGGCTGACGGACCACTCCTTTTTTAATCGAAAAGCCCGACGATTATTGACAGGGCGTCATTTGAACACCAAATCTGCCACAGCAACGCCAAGCACAAGCTGTATGCGTCCAGGGCTGTCCAACGCCAGTGCAGCTCCAGTGCACATTAGAGCCTAGAGGACATGTCTACGCCGGGCGACCAACAGCACAACCGCGACTGCTCCCACTCCGGCTGTCAGAGCGACCACAGGCGGCTCGAGAATCCACCAGATAGGACTCGGGCCGGAGCCGGTTATCAAGTCGTGCGGCACCGACTCGGCAAGGTTGAGAGCATTGTCCATGGCGAGGAATCTGATAGTGACAGGCTGCGACGTGTTGGCAGTGAACCGGGGGACTCTTGTACTCCAGCGTGCGCCATCGCGTGTGCATGGATACTGTGTCTCAGAGCCGTTAGCGAGAAGCACCGCAGTGACATTCATCACACCAGAACCAGAGTCAAGCACAACCGCCGTGACGTTGTAGTCGGACGAAGCATTGTAGGTGTCCGGCGAGACCTCCCACGATTCGATGACCGGGGGGGTGTTGTCTGTCAGTGTGTCGTCAAGATGCGTCCCCAGCTCGTCAGCGAGAAGTAGCGACCTGTAGCATCCCATCCAGTCCATCTGGTTGTAGAGTGCCCTAGCCTCAGTGAACGCACCAATGACTGCATCCCTCAGGCGGAGAGTCCGCTCATTCGCACCGTCCTCAACGCTCTGCCAACGACGACTGAAGGCCTGATAGTACAATGACTCCATCTGATCAAGGTAGGTGCACTGCACCCAGTTCCGGTCGTAGACTGACGTCCCGTTGTAGTATCCATAGTACGTCATTGGGCTGGAGCAAAAGTCACCGACATAGTGGTTGTAGTTCCAGGTGTGCATGATGCCGATGGCATGCATGGTCTCATGCAGCTGGACCGAGGATATTCCTGACTTCGGTGTGACTCCGTCCGCGAAGTAGTACCGTTCCCAGCTCTTCCAGATGACGGTCTGACCGCCACCGCCGAGACCAGTAAAGGTCCCGCTAGGAGTGTACATCACCATGTTCTTCTTGATGAACACGACCCCAAAGACGTTGATGTCTTTGCTGAGTGTGTTCACGTAGTCTGGTCGCATCTGATCATAGATTGCGTCGAACATACCGTACCCATCGCACCATGTCACGCCCTCGTCGACATACGAGTAGTCCCAGAACAGGTCCTTCCACTCCGGCTCATTGTCTATGTTCACGAAGTCCACCTGCACAGTCCACGGTATGAAGGGTAGAAGCTCGGTGAGATGGGCCTTCTGCCTCTGAGCACTGGTCACCCATCTGAGGCTGTTGACTGAGACCCCGCTTGAGACATCCATTGCGAACACCAGCGCTCTTAGTAGGCCACTGTTGACGTAGGCGGTTGGATAGTGCTGGTAAGGCATGAGGAGGTAGTTGATGATGTCCGAGGCGTAGTTGGCAACATACACTGTAAGCAGGTTCTTTCCAGTGGTGGTTTCCAAGTCTAGCGTTGAGGCGTACTCATCAAGGTCGTTCCAAGTGTGCGCTGGCGGCGATGAGTCATCCCACCAGATGGAGGCCCACTTCAGGTACCACTGGTCCGCCGATGGGTCAAGCACGTAGATGTTCCCCTGCTTCCCTCCGAACCCGGGGTACTCAAGCATCACGTTCGGATTCAGAGCATTGTCCCACTCCAGGCGGAACCAAGTCTGTGGCTGATTAGTGTCAGGGTCTGCAGGGTGATAGTCATACCAGTGTTCAGTCACATGGTCCGGAGTGTCGAACTCCGTGAAGTTCAGTATGTACAAGATGTAGCCGAGCCCGGGTGGTTCGACAGCCGGGTTTGCTATCAGCCAGCTCTCAACCGCATCCGCATCGATTGAGCGTCCACCTCTCGAGTGAAATACAGTCTGTGGCTGGTCCGGATGCTGTCTCTGGTAACGCAATGCATCGGCGTCAAGAGCGGTCCCAGTCGAATCACCAACCTGTGAGTGAGCTATCGCCACACTTCGCAGCGCTTCATAATAGGACTGGTCTGCATACATGACCTCGTACTCAATGTTGTAGATCATGGTCGCATGGACTGTCGACTTGACGCGCTGAGTTGGGAAGAGCGCTGTGAGAAGTGTCTCGTTTATGACATCCTCATCATAGTTCACGAGAACAATGTCGATCGTCCAGTTGCGAACAACATTGTCCATAGCAGCCAGCTCCATGTCCGCGTGAGATGACATTTCAGAGTCAGTGACACCATTGCTCACGGGAGTAGCAAGAGACAGCAGGATGATCACGACAGAGACAGCGGCCGGTCGCATGTGCACATTGCATGTGACAATTCATATATATGACATGGTCAGAGCAGTCGGTCATTCATCATAGATGATAATAGCAACCGATAAAGTATATTAGGGATTGGGTGCAAGTGCATTCTGTGCGTCGGCGATAGACATGACTTCGACCAACAACGACTCCGCACAGCAATGACGTCTATCTCCCGGACAGCTCGCCGACGCCGTTCCTTTTTTGTCTCTCTTCTCCTCCAGCGGGGTTGGGCCACTTGGTCCAACCGCGACTACATCTAGCCCCCTAGTACCACCATGAGTACACCTGCCACCGTCGCTACGACTCCAAGAGCGGCGATGCGTGAGACCTGTTCCTTCAGAGCGAGGACAGACACAGGCAGCGCAAAGAGAGGAGCGCTGGAGGCAATGACAGAAGAGACCGCGGCCCCGGCGAACTTCACAGCATAGACATACAGAATCGAGCCGATACCCATTCCGAAGAATCCTGAGATGGCGACGATGAGGACCGCATGCTTCGACGGTGACATCATACCTCTCCAGTGGGCGGCGAAGGAGAGGGGAACGAAAGCGGCCGAGCCCACGCCCACTCTGACAAGATTCGCACCTATTGGATCCACATCTTTGACGCCCACCTGAAGAATCGTTGTCCCCACTGCATACAGGACTGCGGTCAGGATTGCCAGGCTCAGCCCGAGGACGTCTAGTCGTCTCTTCGAGGCAGGGGACGGGTCCGCGGGGTGGCTGTTCTGTTCTCTGGAGAGGATGATTACCCAGAGTACGGCCACGCAAGCACCCACAAGCCGGAGGACTATCAGAGGCTCGCCCAAGAAGGCGACGGTCAGAAAGTAAGTCAGGATTGGAAATGACATCGCAACCGGGAACGCATATGAGACGCCTATGCGTTCCTGACTCACAAGATACAGAGTGTCCCCGATGACAGCACCCAGAAGGATGGACAGCGAGAGTAGTAACACGGTCTCCACGGGGAAGAGTTCAGGAGACTGCCCCACACCCGCGAGCACCAGCAGGACCATGAGTGGGAGAGCGGTCCACATCTTCACTGAACTTATGTCAAGGGGTCTTATCGACTCGCGCTGACCTCTGTACACCACGACTGAGATGGCGTAGAGGGCAGAACCAAACACACCCGACAAGACACCCAAATAGAACTCCGGTGTGGCCTGCATGGGTGTCGAGGTCAGCAGACACCATTATGAGCTTATGGCATTGGGAAACTGGATACTCACATGTGAATAGTGACGGTTCCACAAGACAGGACTTGTCGGACGAAACTCCGGTTTCATTGAGGCGGCAGACTTGTCTGCACTTCCAATCTAATCCACCTACCTAACATTGTGTACCAGTACTCTGACCTCCGAAGTCTGGCGCTCTCTCCAATTCAGGACCTGAGAACCAATCGGATTCGACAAGGTCTGACAGCTGTTGGCAGCTATGACATTGCACTGCAATCCGGAGGTCCCACCCGTCAGCGTTTCCTATGCTACTTCAACGGTCCCAGCATGTTCATAACGAGAGGAGTACAATGAGAGGTAACCAGTACATCGGAAGGTCCATGTTGGACTCGAATCTGGGTGAGAAGAATGAGCGATACAAGACAAGGGAATCCACTTCTTGGGGTCACACTACTGCTTGTACTGAATGCGATCAACGGTCTCGCGTCCGCAGCTGTGGGGCTCTACATATCGGGTGACGCCCTGTCAGCGATTGGTGCATTACTGGCCATCTTTGCGATTCTTGTTGCGATGAATCTGAAGACGAGGAGAATGGAATACTGGAACTACGCCAATATCCTCTGCATTGCAGGCATAGTCCTCTACCTGTTCGCAGGACTTGAGTTTCTCATCGTCGGAGAGTTCCTCAGCGTGGTGACTCTCTTGATGCTGAACACCGCAGCAGTCAAGAGCCAGTTCTCCTAGTGGCGGAAATTGCCTCCTGCTCTCCTTCGGGTCAACCGGTACGGGCAGCACGTTGACGAGTTCCAGCTCGGTATGTCTCAGGCCGACTCTGTAGATCTAGCCTCTCGTCGAGAGTCAGGGAACATCATGCGCTACGTCCTCGTGTTTGAGAAGCCGTAGAGAACCACAACGGTCAGCATATGCTTCAGACTCACTCGGAGGGCATGCTTGAGACCGCCATCAGTGATTCGTTGAGAAGCCTTATATCCATGCCCGGCCCAGCCGCCTCATGCGTCCATGACTCCAGTCCATAGCTGCTTGTGATCAACGGCATGTTTCTTCTACTCGGCTACAGAGAGAATCATGATTCTATGCCGGGCATGTCTGGCGCAACTGATAACCAGCCTCATCTCATGGCTTCCCCTGTTGGAGGATACCGAGTTGGGCAATGCAACCGTAGAGATAATGAATCTGTCAAAGACCTTCGAGTCTGTCAGAAGAAGGGCAATCATCATTCCAGTGGAGAGAAAGAAGGTCGAGGCGCTGAAGTCATTCTCGCTCGATATCCCCAAGGGGCAGACTTACGGTCTACTGGGTCCGAACGGAGCAGGCAAGACCACACTCATCAAGATTCTCGCCACACTCGTCCTCCCCACTTCAGGTTCGGCCAGACTGATGGGGTACGACGTGGTCAAGGACTCGTCTTATGTAAGGTCGCTGATCGGTGTCTGCCAAGGTAACGAGCGGAGCATATACTGGAAGCTGTCCGCTCGCGAGAACCTCATCTTCTTCGGCAAACTCTATCGCATGACTCACTCAGAGGCCAGAGAGCGCGCCGATGAACTGCTGGGCACGATGGGGCTACTGGACAAGGCGGACGACAAGGCCGAGGACCTGTCCCATGGCATGCGGATGAAGATAGTCTTTGCACGAGCACTGCTTCACGACCCGCCAATTCTGCTCTTGGACGAGCCCACACAGGGACTGGACCCGACCTTCGCCACCGACCTGCGCCAGTATGTGAGGGACAAGCTACGCGACCGAACCATACTGCTGACGACGCACTACATGCATGAGGCCGACATGCTGTGCGACAAGATTGCACTCATCAATGAGGGGGAGCTCAAGTCCTTCGGCACTCCAAGAGAGCTCAAGGAAGCAGTAAGGGACTACGACAGTGTTCACCTCAGAGTAGTGGGCACACCAGACATAGAGCAGATCAAGAGGATGGAGTCCGTCATGTCAGCGTCGATACGGACGCATGACGGAAGCTCCGAGATTGTGGTGACCTCTCACGACGGATATGAGTTGGCACACCGGCTGCTCAACTTCATGCGTGAAGTACCGGGAGTCAAGGTTGAGCACTTTGAGGTCAAGGAGCCAACGCTGGACGATGTCTTCCTGCACCTCACCGGGAGGAGGATTGAGGACTGATGGAGACTGCTCAGGAGACATCAGGAGAAACCCTGACTGCCAGCACATCACAGTTGTCAGCCTTTGAACCTCACCTCCTCGACTGGAGAGCCACGAGGATATTTGCTGAGAAGAATCTGAGGATTGCTTTCAGATACCCCACCAACTGGATAGTCTGGGGTTTCCTGCCAATCATGTGGCTTGCACCCTACATTCTCATGATGACGGCCATTGCAGGACCGGGGACAAGTACGAACTTCCAGGAGGTCTCAGGCTTCAACGACTTTGTCCGGTTCGCTGTGATTGGCTGGTTCGTCTACCAGTATGTTGAGCGAAGCGTATGGTCAATTGGAAACAACTTCCGTTGGGAACAGTTCTCAGGTACACTCGAACCGCTGTTTGTCACCCCAGTCCCGAGAATGAGCATCCTGGTGGGTGCTGCACTGGCGGACACCGTGCAGTGTACGATGTCGGCAATGATGCTGCTTGTCTTCTCGTCTTTCCTGTTTGGGGTGAGCTACGTCATCACGATGATAGCGCCAATAGTCGTCATCATGACACTGATGGTCCTTGCGCTCTACGGGTTCAGCTTCCTGCTGGCAGGGCTCATAATGGTGTTCAAGGACCCCAGTGTCCTGTCCGAGCTCGTGGCCAACACGCTCTTCGTCCTTTCACCGGTCACCTATCCTGTTCAGGCACTGCCACCATCGGTCAGATTCGCAGCTTACCTGGTGCCATCCACAATTGCAATCGTCACTGTCCGCGAGCTTGCTATCAATGGGGTGTTCGAGCTGTTCTCGTTTCTCCAGTCTGTGGCACTTCTGCTGTTGGTGATTCTCACATTCTGGGGACTCGGTCTGGTCTCGTTCAACTACGCCGAGAGATGGGTCAAAGACAGAGGCAGCATGGGGGACTTCTAGATGACAGAAGAGAGTGTGCTGGCTGAGACCTCTGAGACCTTTCGGAGGATGTGGAACCGCAGAGGGCTCAGAGCTGAGATAAGGGCTGCGAATGCCATAGCAATCAGGGTATGGCAAGTCGAGTTGAGCTATCCCCTGAGTGTGCTGTGGTTCATAGTGATGCCATTCATCTGGTTCATACCTTTGCTCATTGCGGGGACGGCAGTCGCGGGTGGACCCGAGTCTTCGTATCTGGAGAGTCTGGTGGGAACGCGTGACTGGATCAGTTTCGTTGCAGTGGGCACTGCCATAACGGGTCTCACTATCTCGATGATGTGGGGGACCGGAATGAGCCTGCGGCGAGAACAGAACACAGGCACGCTTGAGACCCTGATGACCACACCCATGCACACGCACACTCTCGTCTGGGGGTCCATGCTGCACAATCTTCAGCACGGAGGGCTGGGGGTCATACTCCAGATGGGGGCCGCAGTGGTCTTCTTCGGAGTCACCATCAATGCATGGGGAGTCCTCCCGGCGTTGGGGATAATCGCCCTCGCCATCATTGGTCTTCAGGGAGTGGTCTTCGCAATAACCTGCATTGTTCTCTTCGCCAAGCAGGGCTGGATGATAGTCGAGTTCATCTCGAGCACGCTTCTGCTCGTCGCGCCGTTGTCGTATCCAATCGCGGTCTTACCGCCCATTCTCCAGTACGTCTCACAGGCGAGTCCTCTCACTTGGAGCGTCGAGGGCTTTAGGGGTTTCCTGCTTGACGGACTTGCCTATGCTGGCGTAGTGCAGGTTGTCACGAGTCTGTTAGTCCTTGACATCATCTTCATCTTCCTAGGAGCGATGATGTACAGGTACACGGAGCGATATGTCAGGAAGAGGGGCGCCTGGGACCAGTTCTGACCGCGAGCTGCTCAACTCGCTTCGTGGGCGTCCACACGTTGAACGCGTATTCCACTGACTCACGGTCACAGGCTCCGTTCCATCCGCACAATTCTGCGCACCGTCTCGTTCGCTAGACAGATAAGCCCGACCGACTGAGAGATGCCATCCCAAAGTCAAGAGGGAAGAGATGATGACAATGGATGGAAAGGACCTGGCTGAGCACTGTGTCGAGTTCGGACGCGGTCTCGGCGCCAGTTATGTCGAGGCGAGGTACCTGAAGACACTTGCTCGGGGTTTCGTCTACAGGAACGGAGACCCGATTGCTGGCGGCTCAAGTCCGACCTCAGGGATAGGGGTCAGGCTTCTCGTCAATGGCGGCATGGGCTTCGCATCCTTCGACCGATTGCAGCGAGACTTGGCCGAGGAGACAGTCAGGGAGGCGTTCAAGATGGCCAAGAATGCCTCGAGAAGGACACCAATAGGACTGGGAGAGGCTTTGTCGCATCAAGCAAAGTGGTCTGTGGGTATCAAGCAGAGTCTGCTTGATGTGGACAACGATACAGTGATAATGACAATCAAGGATGCGAATGCAATAGCCAAGGGTCTTGCCATGTTTACTATGGTCTTCAACCCGATGGACATCCAGAAGTACCTTGTCACTAGCGAGGGGACAAGGATAGAGGGGCATCAGTCATACATCATGTCCCTCTACATCATGGCTGCAAAGGGTGAGACAGGCACCGAACAGCGTGTACTGGATCTCACTCAGAGCGGTGGCTGGGAGAGAATCAAGGAGGGACGGGTTCTCGAGAAGCTTGGAGACGAGATTGAGCGCCTGAACAAGGTTGCTCAGAGGGCTCGTGGAATGAAGGAGCTCTTGGACAACCCAATCGACATGGTCGTTGGGCCGGAAGTCGTGGGCATCATTGCGCACGAGAACGTCGGACACCCGAGTGAAGGGGATCGGATCATGGGCCGAGAGGGAGCACAGGCTGGCGAGAGTTTCTGGAGAGACCTCAGGTTGGGTGAGTCAAGGATAGGGTCAGAAGTCGTGAGTGTGTCGGAGGACCCCACGATACCCAACACGGCCGGCTTCTACCTTTATGACGATGAAGGCGTGAAGGCCAGACGTCGACATCTCATCAAGAACGGCGTGGCAAACGAACCACTACTGAACAGAGAGTATGGCACAAGGTTTGGAAAGGGCTCAAATGGTGCGGCTAGGGCAGCAAGCTTCAACCGCGAGCCCATTGTGAGGATGGCCAACACATTCTTTGAACCGGGCGACCACTCATTCGAAGAGCTAGTCGAAGGCATCAAGCTGGGAATATACATGAAGAGCTTTGCAGAGTGGAACATCGATGACAGAAGGTTCCAGAGCAAGTACACTGGTCTTGAAGCCTACCTGATCAGAGACGGTGAGGTCACGGACACGATGGTGAAGGCTCCTGCACTCGAGACGACCAGCGTCGGCCTCCTCAGTTCCATTGATGCGGTGTCCAAGACCATGGATCTGCAGTTCGCAGGCACATGTGGCAAAGGGGACCCGATGCAGGGAGTGCCGGTCTTCGCAGGTGGTCCCGAAGTACGGATTAGAAATGTTCGCTTGGGAGGGATAGGTCAGTGACAGGAGAAGACATGCTACTGGTTCTTGTAGATGCTGCTCTGGACCGTGCCAAGTCCAGGTCCAAGGCAGCGATAGCCGAAGTGGTCCACACCAGGACCTCGCAGATAAGGTTCTCACAAAACGCAGTTGACGTCGTCACCAGATGGGACGAGACAAAGATGAATCTCTTCGTGGACATTGATGGAAAGAAGACGAGCATCACGTCGGTCGCTGTGAGCTCGGCTGATGATGTGCGTCGTCTTGTTGACGAGACCATCGACTTCTCGAAGAGACTTCCAGACTCCATGTTCTATCAGGGGGTCGAGGACAGGGTCTCATCCTACTCCCAGCTCGAGATGAGAGTGGACGACCGGATAGACGACTTCACGGAGAAGGCACCGGGCATCATCTCGAGCGCGATTGATGCTGCGCTCACCGAAGGTGCCAAGCGAGTGGCAGGCGCACTGGCCTTCGGAAAGACCGTCAGTGTGATGCGATCCTCGCTGGGTCCATCCGGCACACATCGTGAGACCTCATATGACCTGAACGTGAGAGCATTCCAAGAAGAACTCGACTACTCGGGTCAAGGCCTGAGCTGTGGCACTATGCCCACAAGGGCAGAGAAGGAGATGCGCGAGGCGGGTGCCCAAGCGGGAAGGCTCTCCAAGCAGGCCCGAGGAGCAAGACAGGGAGACTCGGGAACATACGATGTGGTGATGAGCCCGACTGTGGCGGCGAACGTGATTGGCCAGATTGTCGGTACTGCCAACCCGTTCATGGTCCTCATCGGAATGTCCCCGCTGGGGGACAGGATAGGACAGAAGATGGCACCTGACTTCGTCACGGCGGCAGAGGACCCGCACTTCCCGGGAGGACTGGCAAGCAGAGCCTACGACTTCGAGGGGACGCCAACCAGAAAGACACTGGTCTTCGACAAGGGGGTCTTGAAGGGTTTCATTCACAACACGACCACCGCACGAATGTTCGATACTGTGTCGACAGGCAACTCTGCTGTGGTGGGTATCGGACATGGAGCAAGCATGCTGCTTCCAAACGACAGCAACATTGTCTTCGAGGCTGGCGACCATTCTCTGGAGGAGCTGCTTGAGAGTAACAGACGAACCATATACGTGATGTCGAACTGGTATACCAGATGGCAGAATCACCAGACCACTGACTTCTCCACAATCCCGCGGGACGCCATCTTCCTCATCGAACATGGAGACATGAAGCCCATCAAGAACATCCGCATCAGCGACAATCAGCTGCGGATGCTGGCCAACATCACAGCCCTCGGAAAGGAGCGCAAGCAAGTGTACTGGTGGGAGGTCAGCACGCCGACCGTCATCCCAGCCATGAGAATCGCCGACTGCAGAATCACCACTGCAACCAAGTAGGATATGAACGAGGTCTCAGGCAGCAGCGTGAGACCTCAGTCTTCTATTCTCGTACCACCTTCGTGGTAGAGCCAGAAGCCCTCATCAGACAGCTTCCCAATCAGCGTGACACCACTGGCGGCTGCAAGACCTATGGCTGCATCTGATGCCACCGCCAGTGAGACCACACAGGGGACTCGCGTACGAACGGCCTTGTTCAGAATGTCATGTGTGACTCTGCCGGAGGACAGAAGCAATGAGTGTGACAGACACCAACGGGCCCTGAGTGCCGTACCGATGGCCTTGTCCACCGCACTGTGCCTACTGATGTCCTCCACGAAGACCACTTCAGCATTGGCGGGGTTCGCCACGACTGCAAAGTGTGCACCTCCCGTCTCCTTGTGCAGCGTCTGTCGACGAATAGCAGACTTCCTGAGAGAGAAGAGGTACTCTCGTCGCAGCGATGATGCCCATCGGTCGTCTGCCAAAGACTCGGACGGTGCATCGATAGTAGTGACGTGACATGTGTTCGCATCCATCCGGAGGGACGAGACACAGCTGACTGACGGGACCAGACCCTCAGACAGCAGATGCCCCAGCACGAGTTCATCCTCAAGACCAGGGCTGTGCACCAGTACCGATACCCGCCTCTCGTTGAGAAACACCTCTGTCATGGACTCTACTGCCACGGTCTCTTCCATCGTGGCTCGGTTCGCACCAACTATCCTCTGGACCAGTACTCTCCTGTAGAGACTCGAGTGTAGGTCGCTCATACCTTTCTCAGCCTTGCCACAAGTCCGACCGAGGCTACATCACTCTGGACGCCATTCGGCCAGACCAGATGTGATCGGGGTGGAGCCCGGTCGATATCAACTTAACAGCGGCACTTACTGGACGCCATTTGAATACAACATCCACAACACAACATCCAGTCTGATAAGTGGATGGCAGTATGTCCTGGACAAGTTGACAGAAAGGAATCTCATCGTTGTGTCTGTGCATCGTTCATTCTTAGTTGGACAGAGTTTGACACAGGAGTCTTGTCACTCCCAGGAGACGGCACTGGGAAGGGTCACTCCTCGAGAAGAGGTCTCATGAGGTGTCGAACCGACCTCGGGCTCTCCTTTCCCGCACGGAGGTATATATGCACCACGCAGCGATGTCTAACCAAGACCGCCCAACTTCCGTGCAGCTGCTGCCAACCCCTTCGCATGGCCCATCACTGTGACTGTGTACAAATGTGAAAGACAACAACAGGTCAGAGCCAACGCCCAACACCCACAGGGATACGCTCATATCTGCGAGGTCTTGTCGGAGTCAGAACAGCAGGGATTCGGCTGAATGCAGCAAGTATCGTCAAGAACCCACATCGCCGCCCCGGGGCCTTACAGACTCGTGGCAGCGACAAGCTTTGGGGTCCTTCTCAGCGCAATGGATTCCTCGATAGTGAATGTCTCGTTGGCAACCATGGAGGTCTCATTTGGGGTCGGGCTGCTCGAGATACAGTGGGTCGTGCTTGCCTATCTGCTGATACTCACGTCATCCATGCCTCTGACCGGGAAGTTTGGGGACCGATTCGGAAAGAAGAGGGTGTTCCAGGCAGGCATGGCCGTATTCGTCGGCGGGTCACTCGCATGCGCTCTGTCGCCATCCCTTGTCGTGCTTGTGACATGCAGAGGGCTTCAGGCTGTGGGAGCAAGCATGATGGCGGCCAATGGACTGGCGATTGTCACCTACTTCACGACCAACGAGAATCGCGGAAGAGCTATCGGAATGAACTCGGTCGTTCTTGCGGCAGCCCTTGGTCTGGGCCCGGTGATTGGAGGCATTCTCTCACAGAACTTCGGGTGGCCGAGCATATTCCTCATCAACCTGCCATTGGGGGCGATTGGGTTTCTTGTTGTCGCCAGGGTGATTCCTGAGACAGAGCGGGTACACGAGGTGAGGTTCGACTCGGTTGGCGCAGTCCTCTTCTTTCTCGCACTACTCATCTTCATCCATGCAATCTCGGTATCCTCCAGTGTCAGCGTGATTCAGTCACTGATTCACCTTGCCGCGGGACTTACGGTCTCTGTCGTCTTCATTCTGAGAGAGAGGGGTTTCTCCAGCCCAATAATACCTGTGAGCGTACTCGTGGACCGCAGAATCTCAACAGGAATCGTGTCATCCATCTTGTCATACATGGCACTTGTACCAGTGTCGCTGCTCATTCCTCTGTGGCTACAGGAAGCCATGGACCTCACACAGAGCCAGACCGGTCTCTTCCTCACTGTTCATCCAATCACGATATCAGTAACAGGCCCATTGGCGGGACTCCTCTCCGAGAGGATTGACACACGGATACAGAGCGGCCTCGGTCTCGGTCTCGAGATTGTAGGACTTGTCATCATTGCCCTCGCCGTGCCGAACCTACCACTCATGGTCGCTGGGGTCATTGTCATGGGCACTGGACTCTCAGTCTTCAGCGTCTCGAACGGCAACTCACTAATGACCTCGGCTCCTAGGAACTACATGGGAGTGGTGAGCGCACTAACAAACATCTCAAGGACTGCAGGGTTCTCAGCTGGTACAGCGATGACGTCGGCGGTATTCACAATGTACTTCTTGGGCCTCAGCCAATCGTTGCAGTTCTTCGAGGCCTATGGTACCGGTCTGTCGTGGACCATTCTGACGTTCTGCATACTTGTCGCCGTTGCTATAGTCATATCATCGCTCAGAGGACTGAATCCTGCCGAGATCGAGCGTCGCAGACCGCAGTCTGATAGCAGCAGGACAGGCGAGGCATAGGGTCGAGCAAGAACAGGCTCTCGAGCGACTACACACCATAGACATCCGCCAGGAACAGGACTCTGCTTCGGAAGTCGGGATGATCCATTGCAAGCAGGTTCTGACTGATCTCGTTATCGAAGAGCAACTTGCCGGGATTCTCGCGCAGTAGTCTCACGAGGTCCGTCAATTCCTGACCTGTAAGACGCTGATCGCTGTTGCTGTCCGCGCTGCGCCAGTCGATAGTCTTCTTCTCTCTCGTGTCGCGCAACGAGGCGGAGTCTTTCGACCTCTTCGTGATCAACCTGTCAATCGCAGGTCGAATCATGCGTTCCACTTCTTCGTCGCTAATGGACACACCATATACGTCCCTGAGCGCAGCAAGCTTGTTGCGGAGAAAGAGCCGAGGTGCAGCCTGACGCGCGTTGTCTTCGTCTATTCCATCCAGAGGATACGACTGAATCATCTGCCCCAGCTCAGTGCCACTGATGGGCTGAGTTCTGGCCGGATTCAGAGACTCCAGCCAGCGGACCTCTTCAATGAGCGCCGTGACGGCCTCCACTCTCTGTCCCAGTACAGTCAATGCATTGATGGTTGTCTCGAAGCCTAGCAGCTCAGCTGCATGGTAGTCACTCAGGAGCTCGGCTGCCCTTGAGGCCCTCGTGACCACGAGGTGACCAAGGAAGACCATGGCGCGGGAGAGAATGAAGAAGCCGAAGAGCATCCCAGCACGTACGAGGGCAAGAGCAGGATTGAGATTGACAAGTAGTGCGACAACGGACGCGAGCAGGAGCCTGACGTAGATATAGAAGTAGATGGCATCCACAAAGACGGAGGGCATCCGAGTCAGAATGGAGACCATCGAGTCACGGTTCTTGACGTGACCGACCTCGTGGGCGATGATGGCTCTCACCTCCTCCGGACTGAGCAGGTCTAGGAGGTTGCTGTGAAGAACCACAACCGTCCCCAAGAGAGGAAGAGAAAAAGTGAAGGCGTTTGGAAGCGGGGAACGCATGAGGTACACCTCGCGGACCTTCTGCCCACTGCGCTCTGCAATCTCCAGAGTCCAACGCACAATCTCCTCTGCAGCGAACTTGCACCCAGAACTCACGTTCATTGAAAGAGTCGGGTAAAGCCGGACAAGGTCCTTACTGGCTCGGACTCGGAACGCTAAGAGGTAAATCATGAGGACCTGAAAGCCAACGACCATGAAGAAGAGCGATGCGGAAAGAAACGGGTTGTGCCTGCTAAGGTCAAAACCCACGACGAGCACAGTTGACTCGTCTAGGTACATCAGGGAAACAGTCAGTATCTGGATAAGGTCAAGCACCAAGAAGATCACAAGCGCGTTCCACTTGGACCTGGAAACACCAGCAACAGCTCCAGTCATTCTCTCTGCGGACATCTTGGCCTCACGCAACACTCGCCTCCTTTTAACTGCGCCCATACGGAGTGCCACACTCCGTACCAAATCATGCCGAAGCGACGTCAGACTGAGCCTGCGCGGGCTCGGGAAAGACGAAAGAGATCTCTGCTCGCGGCAGTCGTGCAGTGGCAAAGTAGACTGAGAGTGCTATGAACGCCAGTGGCAGTGTTATCAACACGACATAACTCACGAGGAGCAGCGCCGCAGTCAGAATGCAGAGGTTCTCCCACCCGTGCTCGTCTCTAGTGAGTCCGACCAGCCCGCCCGCGACAAAGCAGGTCATCATCTGAGCGACCCAGAATATGCTCCACTGATTCATGAACTCGACGCGTACAGGGTCATCCAACGCGAGGCCGGGCAGCATCGGCAACAGTGACAGGGACCCAAATGCTCCTTCAATGACGAGAATGACGAGCAGTGCGGGAAGCAACCACATCTTCTGATGATAGTTCAGAGCAAACCCCAAAGGCCACGGCGAGTATTGCATATCCTGTTGCCGTCAGACCTACTACGGGTCCGATGGATACAACGCTCTCCACCGTGAGATAGGCGGACATCAGTATACTTGCAGTCATGGGGAACGTGTACACTAAGAAGAGTGCGGCCACGGCAACCACAGCTGCTCCGAGAGCTCCACATAGGAAGAACATCGGTCTCGCAACGTTTGCTTGGCGCTCCTGAGCGGCTCTTGCACATTCCATGCATGATACCCCTCCGTCGTATCTTACCATCTCCGTCTTGGTAAGGAGTCTCCCACAGAAGGTGCACTTCACAGATGTCTGTTCAGTCGAGCCCATGATTAGCAATTATTGTTCCTTCGCAGCTTGAGCAGATAAGCTCTTGTGGCCTACGCTTGCTGGATGAGTATATAACTGGGCGAAGCAGTAATCGCTTTACGCCAGTGAATCCGCCTCAGTGTGACTCGAAATGGTCGACCTCAAGAGTATCAGAGCACGAACGTCTACTGTAAGAGAGTATGTTGACAACGCCGAGCTTGCTGCACGCGACATCATGCTTGAGAAGTACAAGAATTACCGTCTTGACATGGATGCCCTGAAGGCTCTCAAGGACGCGGTCAAGGGAGTGGTGACCGTTGTGTTCAGCGCCTCATGGTGTGGGGACTGCAAGAATGCCATACCAGTCCTTCTGCATCTTGAGGAAAAGATCAGGATGAACATCCGTGTGTTCGGCACAATCAAGACAGCTCCGCTCAACCCCTCACAGAAGTGGGCCGTACCACCATCCCCTCCGGAGATACTCGAGTGGAATGTGACGGCCATACCGTGGATTGAGTTCTTCAACAGCAGAGGAAGACGACTTGGAACCATAATAGAGAAGCCGCATGTCAAGGAGTCCCTTGAGGCCGAGATTCTGTATACGCTGTCAAAAGACAGATAACCCAGTATGGGACAGACCTTTTGTACACAGGAGGACACAACATGGACGTTCCCATCATCACTGACTTTCTCAATGGCCTGAAGTTGTTCTGGGCGAACAAGCGCCTGAAGTGGCTGTTTGGCCTATTCATGCTCGGCCTGATTGTGACTACAGTCGTAGGCAACCTCATGCTGATTGTGGTCAGCATCAACCCGCTGGCCAGTCTCGTAGCCTACTCCGTTCTCGGCGGAATCTGGCCAGTCTTCTTCATGCTTGCTGCATTCCTGTCGCTGCTGGGTCTGCAGAGATTCGTCGCTAGCGAAGATTCCTACGGAAAGTCGTTCGCTCTCTTCTTTGTCTGGATGCTCGTGAGCGTATTCACTCTGGCGATGCTGGTGTTGTTCTTCTTCACAGTCCTTGCGATTCTCATATTCGGAGTGGCCTTCATCGGTTGGATTGGATTCCAGGCGTATTTTGCGACGAGGACCTCTCTGAAGTATGCCGACATCGCGACAAGAGAGAAGGTGGGAAGAGCGCTCAAGGTCATGGCCGGCTTGACTCACATTGTCTGCTACGTAGTGGTCTTCGGCGCACTCATCTTCACGCTGTGGTTGTACGGTGGGACCCTGATTGGAAGCGGAAACGTAGCTACGGTGGTCTTCCTTGTACTGGGCACGTTGTTTGCAGCAGTCTTCAACTTCATGAATGGCATTGTGCTCGCACGCAACAGGAACAAGCCAGTCCTTGCGAACATATCTCTGCTCGGTTTCTTCATCGCAGCATACTCCGCCTACTTCATTTACTCTGTTGGAAGCTCGGTAGCGGTACCATTCGACTTGGTGGGCATCACCGTGTCACTCTTCTTTGTGCTCTACACCATGAGCGCTGTCGGCAGGACTCTCGCAAGTCGAGCAACCAAGGCCGCACGCTTCAAGATCTCTGCAGAAGTGGCGGCTGCATTCACATTCTTCTTGGCTGCTGGTTACTACTTCTCCGACAACCTGTTCGAGATATCGGCACACGTACCGGGTGGCGCTATCTTGGGTGCGTCGTTGAGCGGAATTGTCAAGCTCTTCATCTTTCCGTTTGTCGCCATGATTGGTGAGTTCGTGTACTTGCGGAGACTAGGAAAACCACCAGCGGCACCAACAGCAGAGGTCACTGAGCAGGAAGCACCTGGAGAGACGACTGTCGAGCCTTCTGGATCAGCTGAAACACCCAGCGACGTAGACGCTGGGCAGACAACCCGCGATGAACAGGTCCCGGAAGACCGTGAAGAAGATGCGGGCGAGTCCGAAGAAGACAGCGAGTCCGAAGAAGACACTGAGTCGTAGCAGAAAGCACTGCACTGATCGCCATCGTCAGTCAGAAACAGTCGCTGTCAAGTGTCCGGGCACTCCTCCGGAGCGACACGGCGTATGCTCCTTAAGAGCATCTGCAGTGAGATGGAAACTCACTCGCAGCAGCTCGGCTACGGGCAGACGAGCCCCGCGCGGAGTCTGCCGACTAATCTCCAGCATTCGGGTAGCTGTGGACCGCGCAGGTCTACCCGACTCACTGCAGAAGACATGTGCAGTGAACAACAGTCCACAAACCGAACGCTCATATATCGATTGAGGAGTCAGACATCCTTAGTGTCGGCATTGCAACAGGCATACGCAGTCGGTCTGTTGAGGTGAAGTCCATGTACGTCATCAACTATCGAGAGCGCGAGGAGATTCCTGTGAGTCTACCTGGCAGTCTGAAGACGACGGTCAGATGGCTGATCGGGAAGCAAGATGGGGCAAAGACATACGCCATGCGACTTTTCGAGATTCAGCCCGGAGGCATTATCCCTTTGCACAACCATCCGGAAGAACACGAGATCTTCGTCCTGCAGGGCCAAGCCAAGCTCCTAGGAGGCAAGGAGAACACGGTCTCCAAGAAGGACGATGTTGTCTTTATCCCATCAGACCTCCCTCATGGCTACGACAACACAGAGGGGACTGAAGTCTTCCGGTTCATCTGCGTCATCCCACTACTTCCCCAGAAGTGATATCAGGACGCATGGTCTTGGACCCGTCGAGGAACGCGACCGATGAACATCTCGAAGTGTTCACTGTGGCTGTTTGACGTTGACAATACCCTCATTCGTGACGTTGAACATCCAGAGCCCTATGCAGACGCACTTGCGCTCATCAAGGCCTTGAAGGAGAGAGGAAAGACTGTCGGACTGCTTACCAACGTCGGCAGGCTGTCTGCGAGGCAGGTCAGAGCAGCCGTTGTCAGCGCCGGGTTTGACATCGACATCAGTAACGTCTTCACGGCGGGCGCTGCGGCCGCAGCCTACATAGCCAACAGACAACCAAATGCGAGGTGCTTTGTCATCAGTGAGGGAGGAGCACTGGAGGACTTCATCGCCCGCGGTCTCGACGTGGTGACCAATCCGCCCGTCGACTATGTAGCAGTCGGAGCGGACAGGAGCCTGACATTCGAGAAGCTGAACTTCGCTGCCAAGATGCTAGCAAGGGGCGCAAAGCTCCTGTGCATAAGTGGCAGTCGAAGCTATCCTGGGGTCTACCTCGGACGAGAGGATGTGTTCATTGGAGAACGCTCGATAGTTGCCGCGCTTGAGGACTCCAGTGGTGTCAAGGCGGTGACAGTGGGCAAGCCGCTTCCAGAGATGCTGATCGAAGCCGCACGCAGTCTGGGGTTCCCGCCGGACCAGACAGTGATAGTGGGCGACAATGTGAACTCAGACATAGCTGGCGGCAAGGCGGCGGGTATGCTGACTGTCCTGTGCCCGCACGACAAGAGCAACGTCGTGGAGTTCGACTCCGGTGACCTTGACACAAAGCCGGACATCGTTGTGCAGAGCCTAGACGAACTCATTGCAAGAATCTGAGCTGGGACTGCCGGGGACAAAGCCGACCAGCTCGGACAGCAACGCCTATCGGACAGGGAGGCGACAAGGAGCACATGCAAGGCAAGTCCAGTCACAGGATCCAGTTCCAAGTCGCCGAGCAGTTGGGGGTCGCGGTGATTCCGATATCGAAGCTCAAGGTCGCTCCATCCAGCTCTGAGTTCGTGGCCTACGAGAGACAGGTCTTCGCCGAGATTCGCAGCAGGTGGCGGGCAGACGAACTGAAAGATGACCCGGTCTTCAGGTCATACAGACACCTCTACTGGCGGTTTGGCATGGACCCGACGAAGACGCGAGTCTCCAGCGAGGCAGTCTTGCGAAGAGTGTTAGGCGGCCAGAATCTTTGGAGAGTCAACAATGTTGTCGACACCATCAACCTTGCTTCAGCATACACAAGGATTCCCATCAGCCTCATCGACCTCGCTGCAACGCGAGGAGAACTCGTCGTACGCAAGGCGGAGGCAGGTGAGACATTCAGTCGAATAGGCGGTTCGAATACCGTGTGCCAAGGAACGGAACTTGTCCTTGCAGATGCAGAGAAGATAGTGTGCTTTGGTTTTGCGACGCATGACTCAGAGCTGACAAGCGTGCGACCGGAGACCTCCGATGTCCTCGTCGTTCTTTACGCCGCACCAGCAGTGACAGGCGAGATGCTGGCGGAAGCGGCCGACCTCACGCGTAGGATGGCAGTCCGTTGGCTGACGGGCGAGGTCGGCCAGTGTGAGTTCTACACCAACACACAAGTCACAGCTCAGAACTGAAGCAGGGGCGAGCCAAGTACAATCCGCTCGAGGATGTTGTTGACCGACGCCTTCCAGACAAGCTCCTCAAAACGCCGCTTCAGACGGGCCTCATCTACATAGTCAGGTTCTTTGATTCCCATCGAGCTGACGACCTGCTTGAGCACATGCTCAAAGTCATAGACTATGTACTCGACCTTCTTGCCCTTCTCTTCCATTGTGACTCTTCTTGCGAGACCCTGTTTGAGGGCCTCTCGAGTCTCCTTCAGGTAATAGGACATGGCCTTCTCATATACCAGCTTACCGCGCTTGACAAGCTCCTTCAGAAAGGGCAGACCGAAGGTGGTCTTTGCGATGGCCTCAATCTTTGCGATGAACCCGTTAATGATGTCATCGTAGGACAGCTTCTTCTGAGTCCCTCTGGAATCGAAGATCTTCTCGTCGTCCTTGGCTGACTTGAAGTGCGCCTTCTTCTCGGCAAGCTCGCGCTCCCGAGCAAGCCTGGCTTCTTCTTCTTCCTTTGCCTTCTGGGCTTCCAGACGACGACGCTCTCGCTCCTCCTTTGCCCTCCGCTCTGCCTCCTCACGCTCCTTTTCTTTGGCCAGTCGGGCCTTCTCCATCTCTTGGAGCATCTTCTCCTGCTCCTTTACGAGAGATGCCATATACGTCTGGACATCCTTCTCCGTGAGCGTGATATGCTTTGTCAGCAGCCACCGAGCAGAGATGTGATTGACTTTCGGTTTCAAGTCCGCTGACGAGAAGATGAAGCAGGCTGTCTGTTGACCCGGCAGCGCAGTCACTATCTTCTCGGATTCCTGATCGCCAGCGATGGGTTCGAGTATTCGCTCCAAGACCTTCAGAGACTGCTCTGTGCTAATCCGACCTGCAACTATGGAGTTGAACTGCTCAAAGGCCTTGTAGTCCACGTCTTTCGGTGACTGGGTCGCAATCAGACATTCGATGCCATACTTGCGCGCCTGCCTGAACAGCAGGAGGTAGGTCTCCTTCGGGCCGGGCGCCTTCATCCCGGCTGGTATGAAGGGTGCAGCCTCATCTTGGAATATCATCAGTCTGGGCTTCTCAGTATAGCCCTGTTTCAGCATCCAAGTATACAGCTGATTGAGTACTATGGCTATGAAGAAGTGCTTCTCCTCCTCACTTCGAAGTGTCTTCAGAAAGATGACGTTTATGGGAGTACGACCGTTGACCGGCTCCACGAGGTTGTCGAAGTCAATCTGTCCTTCCGGCCTGAAAAGCAACTGCGAAGAACCGACTGTCAGGCTTCTGATAGCCGACGCCAGCTTCTCCCGTTCAGACTGTTTCATGAAAGGCTCGAGGTCGACGCCTGCAGCCTCGGCATCCGCAGTCAGGAGGTCGGCAAGTGCTCCAAGCCCTTCTATCTTGACACCGTTCTCCCACGTCACGCGCAGAAGCTCATAGAGTGCTGCGAAGGACTTGGCTTCCCACGACTTTGAAAGACCCGCCACCTTCATCAGTACGTTGACGAAAGTGCGAGCCGAGTTGTCAAGCAGACGGATCATGTCGTCCGTGTCAGCGGTCTTGTCGGGAAGCTTGAGGGGGTTGATTGAGATGGCAAGGCCCTTGCTACTGGCTGGCGTGTACACACGGACAATCACCTTCTCCATGTACTCCTTCAATCGTTTGGGGTCGACTCCCTTCGACTGGAGTTCCTTCGGGTCACCTGGCAGCATCAGCGATGCAATGTCACCTTGTGGGTCGAATGCGAGAATCGGGATGCCATGCATTGCCGCCTCTTCAAGAATCACCTTGCCCAAGACAGTCTTGCCTGACCCAGTAGAACCGAATATACCGCCGTGCCTTCTCAGAAGATCCGGTGAGATCTCAAAGAGCTTGTCGGTCCTCTTACCTTCCTCGTCAAGATAGTGTCCAAGCCACAGCATACCTTCAGTCAACGAATTCACCAACGCAACTGAGCTGATATCTATGTGCACCTAAGTGCATGGGGGATAGCTCGGACTCCTCTTATTTGGTTATCGTGTCCAACACCGAAGGAGATTCCCGAGGAGAAAAAGAACGGAGCGGATGGGGGGTTCTTCCCCTCCATCCGTCAGACGTCTACTGACCAACTGGTTCGTACTTGCGACCGAGAACCAACACGATGATGACCACAATCGCGACGGCAAAGACGCCAAGTGCGCCTGATGCGTACATCGGACTGAACGAGTACCATATCGTGTCAAGCAAGAGCTGAAGCGCAGCCATGATTGCACCCAACACCAGCGAAACAAGCATGAACCGTGACGTCATCTCCTTGACTTGACCTGAAGCCTCTCCCTGCGTGATAGTGGGAGCAAAGAACACGAAGATGAAGAGGAACACATAGGCGATGACAATCATTGAACCGATTCTGAATAGCTGCTGCTGGAATGGCTGGCCCTCGTCGAGCGCACCGAGGACGAGCACCGTTCCAATCGCCATCAGGAAGACAAACATGTTGCTGATGAGCTTGTCTTCAGGATGAATGAAGCCGGTCAGCTCAGTGAACGTATTCAAGAGGCTCATGATCAACACGACGCCCAGGAGCGCTGCTCCACCTATCCAGAGATAGAACGGCCACGAGGATCCCGTGACACCGACACTCTGAAGCAGGTACTTGACGCCGAGTGAGAAGCCAAGTACGGCAAGGCCGATTCCAGAGAGGATATTGCTGATAGTAGTTAGCCTAACCATGCTAGTAGTCCCCTTAGGGTTTCTGATAGAGGGCTGCTCCGCTTGGTATTAACTCTTGCTAGGGATGTGCCGCCGCCAGTGTCGTGATGTCTATTCCTGTCCAGGTGACTGTTGGGCAGGCTTCAACGCCTCAGGCAGGAAATACGTACCCACGACAGCAACCACAATGAGCACACTGACAAGCACACCGAGTCCAACTAGACCATAGCCAGTATAGGCGAAGGCACCAGCCATCGGCCCGATGATCATGCCCGTGCCAAAGAAGATACTGTAGACCCCCATGGTACTGCCTCTCGCATCGGCATGAGATATGTCGGTGAGGTACGCCATGGCAGCTGGTGGAAAGGCGCCTGCAGTGAAGCCCAATGCGGGAAGTACTGGCCACACGGCCCAGAGTGCACCAAAGTCCTGTGCATTTGCAACCAGCACAAACGCGAGACTGCCGAATCCGAGCAGCCCAGTGACGATGAATGGCCTCCGCATGTTGAGACGGTCAGACAAGTGCCCCATTGTGATGATTCCAAGGACAAGTGCACCGCCAAGCATACCGAACAGGACCAACAACTCCGTCGCATCAAGAGTGAAGTGCTCTTCAAGGATGTTCTCAGCGTTTGCAATCACGAGCCCGTAGAGCGAGATGATGGGCACGTACACGAACACCATCCGCTGAATGCGTCGGTCTCTCACGACGCGCCCCAAGAGCTGACGAATGCTCACATCCCGGACAGCAGAGGCACGGGTCTCTTTGATGCCGTATGCTGCAACAAGAGCGCTGATGAGACAGCCTCCTGAGGCCCCAAGGAGCAACAGGGCAGATGCATAACCGAACTGGAGCAACAGTATGCCAATGCCATAGCCACCTGCAAGACCCATCAGCGTGGACAGGTCGTAGTAGCCCATGAGCCGGGCCCGGTTGTGTTCGCTAGAGCAGTCGGCAACGATAGAGAGAGTACTGGAGACCTGGGCGGCGGCTCCTAGTCCGAAGACGGCAGAAAAGACAATGGTGAGAGTCTTGAGCGGCGTCAGGGCAAAGAGGAGCGCGGCCGTGCCGGTGAAGAACAGAGATGCGATGAAGATGGACTTTCGGCCCACCTTGTCAGAGTATGACCCAAAGAAAGAGACAGAGGAGAGCTCCACCACAGGATAGACGACAAGTACAGCAGCAACGTCCCACTCGGTCATAGCACCGCCAAGGTAGGAACTGCTCTGTATCACGGCGATAGTAATGTAGAAGCTTGCCCTCATCAGCAGGGTCGTCAGATAGAGGGCCAGTAGTGTCCATTTGTGTTCAGAAGCTCTCAGTCCCATATTGAACATTCTCCGCAGATTCTCAGGCCCGGAATGCATTGCGGTTATAAGCTTGCTAGTTGAGGTGGTCACATGGCCGGCACACGTCTTAGCGGAGATGTCGGAGCAAGCTAGCGTCTCTACATTCACTTCTACAAGATTCGGACCATGGGTCACGAGGATGAGACTGATTCGACAAAGAAGTGGGCAGCCGTCAAGTCCGGCCTTCCAGAGCACATGCGCATCCTAGCCGAGTCAGGCAACGCTTTCTCCACCGAGTTCACTGGTCTCACAGTCTACGAGGGCACTCCTGAACAATGGGAGAAGGCCATGAGAATCATTCGGGAGAGAGGCCGCCGTATGCTAGAGGCCAGCATGACGGTCATGGACACAAGGACCTGTTGTTCCGACTGCAGGAGTCAGGTCAGTCGTTGAGCATAGAACTATCGACTAGGAGAAATCCGCGTCAGAGCAACGCTTTTGTGGGGCGCCTCTCGCCTAATAGCCTACATTTCGGGATGCAGACAGATGTCCAGCAAGACTGACTATAGAAGGCTCTTCATCATCATTCTGTTCGCGGTCCTAGTAGGCATTCTGGTCTTCAACATCGCACCTTCCGAAGTCACTCCCGGTGACTACAAGGGGACTCTGAACATCGAAGCGCCGGGAGTCTCATCTTCGAAGGTACTCAACTTCACTCTGTCTCCATCAAAGACCGGAGACGAGGTGCTCGTCACCATCACCGGTAGCACCACGAACGTAACGGTACGATACACTGACACAGTCCGAATTGCGCCTGGTAACACTCTGTCGGTCGTGGTCAGCGCAACAGGCGAACCAATCGAGGCCGAGCACATCACGCTCATACTGGCTGGGCCGAATGACTTCGAGGTGTTGCTAAGACCGACGAGACAGAAGGGGCAGACGTTTACGATTGAATACCAGCCGCTTGTGCGATCGAACAGTGCAGCGATGATTCTTGCAGTAGTGGCAATACTCTGGTTCACGGAGGGAATCAGTCTGGTGGCCACTTCGATTCTGATACCGATCATCATTGTCATCACGGCCATAGCCTCACCGAAGGATGCGCTCATGCCGTTCTTCGACCCGGCGGTCGCATTGATATTCGGTGGCTTCATGATTGGGCGGGCCCTCGACAAGTACGAGCTAGACCGACGACTGGCACTGCTAATCCTATCCCGGGTGGCAAGCTCAGGGTCCGGTCTCGTCCTCGCCGTGATGGGAGTGACTGCGTTTCTCTCCATGTGGATAAGCAATACAGCGGCAGCAGCCATCATGATTCCCATTGCACTGGCGGTCATCAGCAAGATTGAGAGCGACGACACACGAAACAAGTACGCCAAGGCACTTGTCTTGGGGGTCGCATACAGTGCCACTCTTGGCGGAGTCGGTACAATTGTGGGCTCTCCCCCGAATCCTCTGGCGGCGACCTATGTCAGGGAGTTCCTCGGAGTCGAGATCTCTTTTCTTGCATGGCTTCCATTTGGTCTGCCTGTCTTGTTGATAATGGTTCCTCTAATATGGCGGTGGCTAGTGTTCCGCTTCAAGCTGCCCAACAATCCGGAAGAGATGGCAGAGCTTGAGCGTGTGTCCGAAGTGGAGTACGCCAAGCTTGGCCCCATGACTGCCCAAGAGAAGGTAGTGGTCATCGTCTTTCTTAGCGTAGTCACGCTTTGGCTCACAGAGCAACTACCTGACTTCCTAATCGCTCTGACGGGGTGGCGTGGGCACGGCATCAACAGCGCAATCGTCTCACTGATGGGAGGGCTGGCATTGCTCGTCCTTCGGCTCTTGGATGAGAAAGACATCTCTCACAACATCTCTTGGTCGTCGTTGCTCATACTTGGAAGCGGAATAGCCCTGGGTGAAGCGATGATAAGCACGGGCCTCTCAACCCACATAGCCCAGCAGCTTGGAGGGCTTGGGGTTCTTCCAGGGTATCTTGTCATAATGATAATCGGTGTAGTGGCGGTCTTGGTCACGATGGTGGCATCCAACACGGGCGCTGCAGTCATACTCATACCCATAGCCATACCTTTGGCCACCACTCTTGGCATCGATCCGCTCCTTGTGACAATGATAATCGCAATCGGAGTCTCAATGGACTTCGCTCTCCCCACAGGGACTCCACCGTCCACCATAGCGTACAGCACGGGCGAAGTGGAACTGCAAGAGATGGTCAGGACCGGGCTAGTTGTAGACTTGACCGCAATCATGGTCCTTACCACCATAGCCGTCGCCATCTGGAGTCTTCTAGGCATAGTGACTACCTAGCGCACGGACAACCAACATCGCAGTTCCCTTCGAAGTGCTTATATCCCAGACACAGCCGGACCTCCGGAGAGGCGGAGTGAAATGGACTGGATTGCCAAGATCATCAATGGACAGCCTGACGAGTTTGTGCATGCCAAACTGCTCAAGTATGGAATCGGTGAACACCCCGGGCCCCGCGCGAAGCTCACATTCACTTCATCGAAGATGACCTTCAAAGCGGACCTCGACCTTGAGAAGGTCCTGACCAGAGCATATCTGGCATCCACGAGAGGAACTAAGCACAAGGTATCAGGAGTCATAATCAGCTATGACGACCCAAAGCAACGCTTCACCGGTGTTCAGCTCCCACTTGAGTGGTCACAATCCAAGGGCGTAGGCGCTTCAGTGTTCAAGGCGAAAGTGAAAGAGACGGTCCCACATGACCATCTTGAAGAACTCCTTGAGAGAGGCGACGGTCCCACCACCTTCTTCTTGCTGTCACTGGTCCCCACAGACGTGTCACTGGCATCAAAGGTGACGACCAAGTCATCGTTCCCCAAGGCACCCGCGGGTAGCGATGAAGAGGACGATAGCAAAGAGAAGGACCCCACCTTCACCAAGGGGACCATCGTGCGCACACCGGAGGTGGATAATCTCCTCTTTAACGAGGTCCTTCCCGACGTGAAGGCCAAGATTGGACCCAAGACCAAGAACGTGAGCATACACCACACTATCGTCATAGATGACATTCAGGCACACGAAGACCCAACACTCTCCGTGTCTGAGAAGAGGCGGCTTGCCAAGAAGAGGGGAAAGCTAGTTCGTACGGTCACGGTCGACGGTACCGAGTACAAGTCGTCATATCCGTTCAACGTCTAACACGACGGTCGGACCACCGAGAGCTTTAAAACGGAAGCGAAGGCGACTCCTTCGACCACACAGGACGTGAGAGTCGCTGAGATGCTTCAGATACTGCTTGAGACCCTGTTTCTCCCCTTCGGACTGGTGTTCATAGCGCTTGGACTGTTCGCATATGGTTGGTTAGCAGTTCATATCTCACATGCCCGACACACGTCGTGGTCAAGAGTCATAGTGTCACTTGTCTTGGGTGCGCTCCTCATTGGCTTCGGGATTCACTTTGTGCTTGTGTCAGTAGCCATCTAGACACGGCACTTATGTCAGCCGGTGCTGTCTACCTCGTCATGTGGCAAGCATATACAAGCTTAGTTCATATTGGAAGCGAGGATTCTGGTTCATTGGACAGACTGTGCCATAGCCAATGAACGGAGTGGAGTACGCCCACGTGTCTGAACAGGACCTACAAAAGCTAGCGGGTGACACCAGACAGAGGATCATCCGAGAGTTCGCCGAGAAGCATGCCACGTTCCGAGAGCGGACCAGAAGAGTCCCATTGGACGAGGCCAAGAGGATTGCAGAGGAGACACACAGTCCGCTTCAGATTGCAACAGTTGCGTACCTCATAAACCTCGACGGGATAATGAGCATTAGAAGCGCGGTCGAGCTGCTGGCCAATGAGATGCAGCGTAGGACGGTGGTGGGCGAGGGCGTTCCAAATATCCCCGGCAACATAATGGAGTTTGCAATTGGAGAGGGTCAATGGATAGAACACATCCACGGGGTGTTCTCGAGAGAGCTTGAACTCAAAGTCAGAGAGCTGGCAAACATAGAGATGGCCTTGGAGGATGCAATCTACACGACTGAACAGTCCATGGCAGTCCTCAGTGCTAGGACTCGAATGGCAGAGACCTACATACAGCCCATTCTCGAGACCTGGTTGAAGGAGCATCCCAAGGCCAACGGTGAAGATGTCCTGAACGCCTTCGGACCACCAGTCACAAAGTGGCGCAGGAGCACGTTGATGGGAAAGGCCGCCCAAGCACGCAGACGCAACGAGGCGTTCTTCCGAAGGGTGCTGACCGGCCTTGAAAAGGCCTCTGACTCTGCTACGATCGACAGCACGGTCAAGAGGGTGATAACCATCATAGAGGGACTCGAAGCAGACTTCAAGGTCATGGACACACGTGCACTCGCACACTTCTTACTTCACATCATTCCTCGACCGACAGGCCGCGGGGACAAGTCCTCGTTCGTGGACGTTGGGAGCGGTTCCACACGCGGATACAAAGCAGAACCCGATATGCAGTCTCCGTTCGACTTCTTGGAGCGCGATGTGTTACTGTCACGGAGGAGACCAGCAGAAGAGCGGCTGCGGTACCTCGGTGAGAAGATAGCCCGTGTCATTAGAGTGCTAAAGTATCAGGGTCTGAATACCGAGGACAGCATAGCAAGATGCATAGAGGAGATATCTGCCCGGCTGAAGATCGAAGGGGTGACCGGTCCGGACACTCTGGAGACGCTCAAGAAGCAGATTGAGCAGGCAACCGCAGATGAGCGCGACGACACGGCAGTGAGGCTGATCTACAACTTCGTCGAGACTCACTACTACGGGAGACAGAACCCTTGATGCGAAGCAGTCCCCTCTTCTGGTTGCTTGATGTTGAGGCATATGACTACATGGTGGGGTTTCTGAAGGATGCGGAACTGAGAGGCAAGGCGCTGATACTGTCCTCGCAGCTGTGGTCGATAATACGTGGAGACCAAGTCGTATCGATACTGATTGGGCCGGGCACATTCAAGGGGTCTGCCCAGAGTGGTTCAAGAAAGCTGGACATCTTGGAGCCGCTCTCAGCTCTGATGTTTGACCCCACTCAGCTGCGATATGACGAACCAGTTCCGACTGTGGACATAGTGCACCCAGAGGTCATAGACCCACTGGAGAAGAGAAAGGTCGATGAGATTGTAACGCACATAAGGCATGTCATCGTAGAGAGGGGCCATGTCTTGGCAGGGGACATGATTCTCAAGGTCAACCCTGGGGCATCGGTGCCCGTGACCGCTCACGCTCTTGACATGGTGCAACGTGTCAACGTGTCGCACGTCTCCGGCGTCCAGAGAGCCAAGTTCATTCTTGCAGGGACAAACCAGCCGCTCTATAGGCCACTAGTCGAAGGGTATTCTCGGGGCAAGTACGCGAGAGCGGACATGGCCAAGGTGATGGCCGTCCCGTTCTCGAAGTTCTGCAGCTTTGCAGACATCGAAGTGATGAGCGACTGGATGATAGTGGAGAAGGCCGGGCTTGACACCAAGACCGGGATTGAGGCGATGGAAGAGGAGTACAACCTCACTCTTGCAGACATCAAGAAGAACGCGGATGCATTCATCTTCCAACGATGATGGTGATGCGACCGCAAGAGTGATAGTCACACCTCGAAGCTGGTTGCACGAGGCTATGTTTTGGAGATAGCGGACACCGACATACAGCGGATTCTGTCTGGTTCGTATGCAGTGGTCTTGAGGCCGGGCCGACAAGAGATGACCACCAAGATCGAGATCTATTCGGACACTCTGCGAGACCGCCAGAGAACACAGTTGACAGGGATGGTGGAGTACGGACTCAGGCCGAGCGGCCTTCTCGAGGTGCTGCGGGCATGGTTTGTCAAATACAACAGGCCTGTGTACTACCAGCCGAAGGAGTTTCACGAGATACTGAGGGCGGCCAAACACATCATGGTCCCACGAAAGGAACTCCCCGACTTTCTCGATCTGCTCAGGGACTTCCTACAACGTCTTCAGACAACGCCACTGAGAGTATTGCCGCTGTGTGAGCACTGTCTGAGAGAGGAGAGACTGACCATCCTGACAAAGCGCAATGCAGTGATAGCTTCAACCAGTGAGGTGACATGCACTACCTGTGCTCAGGCCGAACTGAGGTCAGACCTGAAGAGCCTCGGACTTGAGATGTCCCCGGGCATGATGCGCCAGCTAGAGTATCATCTCACCAAGGTCAGGTCGGTGCCGAGAGTCATGGAGATGATGTCTGTGGGGTTTGACCCGGTCAGTCAGCCAGACCTTACACTGTTCGACACGATAACGGGTGGAGTCAGCGGCAGTTCAAGGAGTTTCGCAGACCTTCCTCTTCCAGAGGAGATCAAGTCGCTCTATGCGGCGGAGGGCTATGACAGGCTACTGCCGGTCCAAGAGATGGTGATTGATGCAGGTCTCCTAGAGGGACGCTCTCTCCTTGTCGTCTCGTCCACGTCGTCCGGAAAGACGCTCATTGGCGAGATGGCGGGAATACCCAAGGCGATGTCAGGAAAGAAAATGATCTACCTGAGCCCTCTCGTTGCGCTGACAAATGAGAAGTACGACCTGTGGCGGAGACGCTACAAGAGACTCGGACTGAGGACAGGGATCAAGGTGGGGATGTCACGACTCGAGGTGGGTGATGAGGGACATCCGATTGTTGACACCGACATCACCAAGGCGCACATCATCTGTGCCACGTATGAGGCGCTTGACAACATCTTCAGAGCAGGGGAGACCGAGACGATAGGCGAGATTGGGACCGTCGTGGTCGATGAGATACAGAACCTTGCGGACCCCGAACGTGGACCTGAGTTGGATGGGCTGCTGACCAGACTCCGGAATCATGCTCCTGATGCGCAGATAGTGGCACTCTCGGCAACTGTGGGGTCTCCTGAGAAGCTGGCAAAGGAACTCGGACTGCGCCTCGTCAGATATGAAGGACGGCCGGTTCCACTCGAACGCCATCTTGTATTCGCTCGAAGCGAGGACGAGAAGCGCAACATCACTGCACGGCTTGTACGGCAGGAGTTCAAGCGAGTCAGTTCGTTCGGCAACAAGGGTCAGTCAATAGTGTTCACCTTCTCGAGGAGAAGAGCACATGCACTGGCGGACTGGTTGAACGAACAGCGCGTGTCAGCAGCTGTGTACCATGGCGGGCTGCCGTACGGTCGCAGAAGAGCAATAGAGAACGCCTTTGCGAAGCAGAGGGTTGCATGTGTGGTCACAACCGCGGCACTTGGAGCAGGCGTCGACTTACCAGCCTCTCAGGTCATCTTTGAGTCGCTGACCATGGGGGCAGACTGGCTCTCCAACGCAGAGTTCGAGCAGATGCTAGGACGTGCGGGCCGACTGGGCAAACACGACTCTGGAAAAGTGTACGTGATTGTCCAGCCCGACAAGAAGTACCACGCCGGTCAGGAGAAGAGTGAGGACGAGGTTGCGGTGGAACTCCTCAACGGAGTCGTGGAGGACGTCGAACCATTCGCGGACGCCGAGGTCTGCGTAGAACAGGCATTGGCGCTGATATGCTCAACACCTCCCACCACTGTCAAGGAGATTGCTCGTATCTACGGGAGAATGCTGTCGTGCTCCGTGTCTGCTGCAGACGCGCTCAAGATCCTTGTACGCAAGCGTATGATAACAGTAAGTGAAGGCGATGTCCGTCCCACTGAACTGGGCAGGGCCACCTCGCTGTCGTTCTTCACCCCATCAGAAGGACTGGAAGTGCTCAGGCTCGCAGGGAAGATGGATGTCATCGACATTGCGGTGAGCCTCGAGCCCTTCGAGAATGTGTACCTCAGCACGCGCCTGCAGGGCGAGGTCGACGCGGCGTTCAGGACACACATGCCCACGAGGCTCTTCTCGGGCGTATTCTCTGACCTGGGCGACCTGTCACGGAGGGATGGAGGAGCCGCAAGGCTCGCTGACTGGGTATATGATGTGCTGGGCCGATGGACCATGAAGATCTTCAACTGCGGCTGTCCTCTCTTCCCCGAGTGCGACCATGCAAAGATTCGGTTGGGTCGATGGATGGTCGACAGGCGAAAGGAGGGACTCAACCCATCAGGCATAGCGGCACAACTCCAGAGGGAATTCGAACTATGGGCTTATCCGGGAGACATATTCTCGTGGCTCGACTCGCTCATTCACACATTGAAAGGTGTTCAGAGAATATCCGCCGTCGCAGGAAAGGTCGACCTGGGCGCCGAGATAGACGAGCAGATTGCCCGAATCGAGAGGCCACTCGAGTCCGCCCTGAGCGACGACAAGGACAAGGAGAAAGTGGAGGGGGACGGGCAGGGGGAGGAGAAGGAGGAAGTCGAAGGGGAAGAGATGGAAGAGACAGAGGAGGACTGGGAGGGAAAGGAGGAGAAGAGGCCGGCAGAGGGCTAGGACCCAAGTGTATCCTGTGTACACTTACCGGACTCGAAGCTGACCCGCAGACTGGTGAGGTCCTCAACGGAGAGCGAGTCGATATTGAGGTCAAGCCATAAGTGAAGGTCTCGTCTGATTGCCTCTTTTGTTGGCAGCTCCTCCACTACGAGTGGAGTTGGTTCGGGTATCAATTGGAATCTGGTGCAGCCGCACTTGCACGCCCCATCGAGCACCACGTCAACATCAGTTGTACAGTCACCACAGTTGCGACAGCGGAATATCAAAGCGAGAACACACCTGAAGGGGACCACACAGGCCTGGACTATGAGGGTTGGTAATGCGGGGGTATCACGCTGATTCATGAGATAGACTTATGTGGCGTTTGTCTGTCAGACTGCCCTGTGGGGCGCTCAGAATGGTCAAGACATGCACTCTGTGCCGAGGGAAACCAAAGTTTCGTTGCGACCACTGCCGTAACGAGTTCTGTCAGGACCACGCCATGAGATGCCCTTCATGCGGGACCATATCCTGCATTCGAGACCTGGGACGCAAGCCGATATGCCCCAGTTGCAAGACCCACCTTGATATCTGCCCTGAGTGTCTTATCAATGGTAAGATAGTGCGGACAATTCATGGTGCTGGTGTCTGCCCCGAATGCGGATGGTCTCCGGGCACCTAGAGCAGCAAGAGAAGCCACAGAAGCACCACGGCTGCAAAGGCGATGACCGCAATGACCTTCCCTCTGGGTCCAAAGCCCCAGATGATGGGGATGGGACCTATCAGCACAACCCCTCTGCTACTCGTCTGACTATCTCCTGTCCTATCGTGCGACGAGCGTGACTCAATCATTAGCCCCGCAAGTATCAGAGCCACGCCTATTAGAATCAATGCAACACCAATGAGTGTCAACATGGTACCGGTCTGCATGCTAGCTTTCCTCCATTTTCATCTTGTCCCTGGTGTCAAGTGTTCCCGTCGGTAGTGTGAATTCCATCCTCTCATATCCACCCACCCTGTCTCCCGTGTTGGCCCAGAGTACCACCATGTCTCGATGGACCTCGTATTGCAGACGTGTCTCGACAGCCTCGACCCTGGTCCTGTGTGGGAACCGCCAGATGATCTCAAAGTCATATGGTGCGTCCTCGTCCTCAAGCCACGTCTCGATGGTGTTGACAGTCTCTCGGAATCGTCCTGCAAAGTCGATGAGATAGACGATTCCTACCACATTGCTGTCGCCCTTCATGAACACATCCGCATACCGCACTATCGACCTGACCTCCTCACCGTTTATCTCAACGCGCTCCTCGTTGAGGAAGCCCTGCAGATTGGCAGAGAGCTTACGAATCTCACTCTCAAACAGCCCCTCGTCACCCGTTACCCGCCGATAGTAGCCGAGTGGGTCACTGTATTCAAAGCAGAGCCGTTCGTGTATCTCTCCGCTGACGCTCACACTGAAGAATGAGTCCGCATGAAGCGGAACTACGCCGTCAGAATCTTTGTCCGCCATCATTGTCGTCGTATCACCTCACTGCAGGGGCACCGAGTCGATTCCAGCCTCTGCAAGATGTTGCGCAAGCACTGGGGCGTTGTCCGTGAATGCGTACGCGATCCTAGGTGCCACCGACCCTGCAAACTCCATCAGATGGGGAAAGTCAGCATGCGCACTGAGCGGGATTCCTCTCTTGCCGAATGCAGAGCCACTTAGCGCCCATCCCGACAGCGTGAAATGCTCCAGTCTGTCCTCAATCGACCGCGCCGCTCTGACTCCATGAATAGTCCGAAGCGCTTCAGCCGTGTGCTTGGGAGACGATGTGACAATGGAACATCCGGCGTCCAGCATGAGCTTCGCCTCTCGACTGTGAACCGATGTGAACACGAGCTCGGCACCATATCTGTTGTATACCGATGCAACAGCATCAATCACTCTGTTCCCGGACACCACCCCGATGCCTGCGGACTGGAGTAGGGCTATGGTCTCCTGCGCTTTACCCAGAGAATAGGTCTGGAAGCTGGGAATCAGTCCGGACTCGATTGTCTCTCTGGCAGTCTGTACAATCTTGGTATGCACTTCTCGTCTGTCAGGAAAGACCCACTCTGGTGAGCCATAAGTGGCCTCAGTGATAAGGACATCTGCCGACACCGGTCGTGCCCCCTTGTGTACTATGCTGTCCACGGGATTGAAGTCGCCTGTGTAGAGGACTGAGGGGCCACCATCAAGCTGGATTAGGAACATTGAGGAGCCGATGACATGTCCAGAATCCAGAGGGGTTATCGTGGCTCCGTCGTGAAGTATTGTATCGCCATGGACTGCAATGCTCAGATGCCAGTCCGGCCTGCCGCCCCTCGCTTTGAATGTGCGGACAGTGGCTTCGGTGGCAATCACATGACGCGCTCTCTCTAGGCCCACAGTATGGTCTGAATGGGCGTGAGAGAGCAGGGTGGTGCCGTGGGGAAGTGCCAAGTCCAGACCGAAGCGGACGTCACCGTATTTCAGTAGAATACCGTGGTCCATCCATTGCAGGGTCAGCGTGGGCATATTCAACACCAGGGCCGTACAGGCACAGTCACAAAAGCCTACCTCTAAAGTGTCTTCTTCATCAGCAGAAGCCGCGTTGTCTCTACCGGACGGCCGCACTTCTGCGACAGCGAGTCGATGAGTGAGTCCTGTCCCGAACCACACTGAAGCAGTTCAATCGCAGTGGAGCGTGATGCCAGCGACTGTCCTGTGAGCAGACGAGCCAACAACTCAATTGCCTCAGGGTCGGACCTGACAACGGCGAGCGTACACATCGTAGTGTCACCCACCTGATCAGTACAGCAGAGGCCGGACAACTGACCGCCCTTTGAGACTGCAGACAGCTGGTTCCTGAGGCATCCAAGCTCTAGAGCTGCGAGGGACTGAGTGAAGTCTAGACCGAGACGAGTTCGCTCTTGCAGCAGCAGCAGACGGGCATCCTGCGCAGACGGAGTGACTCGCACCACGTCATACGAACTGACTTCGGAAGGGTCGAGCGACCTCGTGGAGAAGCGATGACGGTATAGCTGAGAGCAGACGGAGAAGTCGAGCCCGAGAAGCGAGTCTTTGAGCCATGAGGGGACCGACAGCCCCGGGGGAAAGTCGACCATGTCCGGACGCTCAGAGACGACAACGTCCACGCTCCGTATGTGCTGTGAAGGAAAGTACGGCAGTGACGACTTCAGAATGTGTCTCGCCACCTTGTCAGCACTGTCAGGTCGCAACCGAATCGCAAGTATCCCCACCCGCTTTGCAGCCTCGTCCCTGAACAGAGCAGTACCGCCCACTACTTGCTCTTCAAGGGTGGACAGATACAGGATTGCTCCAGGATGTGCAGAGAGGTCTCGCAGATAGGACCCGTCATCAACACCTGCCACATTTCGGGGGAGGACTGTCCAGAGTTCGTGTTCCTCCGGCCTGAGTCGTCTATTGTAGATTGACTTTCCAATCATCAGGTTCGGACTCCTCTGTAGTGGGCGATTATCTCGCCGCCTATCTTCCTTATGGCCCTGTTCTTGTCGGGACCAATAGGTGAGCCTGCGATGAAGTTGGTGACACCCTCTCGGACAAGCTCGTCAATCCGCTGAATGCAGTCGTGGCTGCTGCCAACTATCGCGAAGGCATCTACCATGTTGTCATCGACCAGTCCCTGGGCCTCTCCAAAGCGACCCTGAGCAAGCATCGAGCGAATCTTCTCAGCAGCCTCGGCGTCAATCCCGTGCCGCCTCAAGATGAGCTCTGGAGAACCTGCAACAATGTAGGCCACCACCATGCGGGTCTGGCCTTGCATAGCCTCACCATACGAGTCAGCTATGCTCATGGCAGTATAGGCACCTATGTCCAGTTCGTCCATGCTTCTGCCCGCTCTTCTGGCACCCTTCTTGATCGAGGCCAACGCCATCCGGAAGTCCCTTGGATGGCTCGCATTGATTAGAATACCGTCTGCGACAGCAGCAGTCTTCTCCAGCATCTGAGGCCCCTGAGCACCAGCGTAGATTGGAATCCGTGGTGCAGCCTTCACGGTCTTGCCATCGACAGTAATCGGACGCCCTTCGGAGTCGAGGACCGGACTCTTTCGTACCACGTCCAGCTTCGCTCCTCTCAGATTGAATACCTTCCCGTTGAGATGGCACTTGTCGCCTCTGGTCAATGTCCGGACGACCTGAATCGCTTCAACGACGGTAGACACCGGAAGACGCCACTGAACACCCAGGGTCGCCAACGTCACGCGATCACCTGCACCAAGCCCAATCACAGCTCGCCCCCCGCTGATCTCGTTTAGGGTTGCGGCTGCAGCAGCTGACAGAGCGGGACTTGTGTGATAAGGGTTGGTCACTCCGGGCCCGAGGAGTACCCGACGAGTGTTCAGGGCAATCGTAGTGAGAGTACACCATGGATTCCTGTTGTTGTAGTGGTCTGTCACCCATATGTTGTCGAAGCCAGCATCTTCCGCTGCCTTGTCCCACTCGACAAGTTCGAACACAGGACGGTCTGGCACGAGCTCTATACCGAAACGAAGCAACGATGACGACTCCTGACGTCTTCGGGACTCGAACTCGCATTGCATTAAGCCTTTGCAAATGAGCCATTGGTCGCCTGCAACAGACGGGACACAGACAACATGAGACCCCGACATCACTCATTGTCAGAAGGACAGGTCTGGGGATGGGGGGTTCAAGGTGCTTGGGACAGGACGACAACTCGAAGCGCCCTGCATGAGTACACAAGAGGTCAGCGGCTCAGATGCGCGAGGTTCCGTCCCCACACATGAAAAGGCATTTGAACTCCGTACTGACACGGCTCGTCTAACGGACTTGCCTGACAGCGAGGACCACTCAATGATGGAATATGATGCGGACCTTCACCTTCACTCCCCCTATTCAATAGGGGTAAGCAGCAGCATGAACTTGGATGGCATTGTAAAGGCTGCAAAGATGAAGGGGCTCAGCATCCTGGGGACAGGAGATGCTACGCAGAAGGACTGGCTCAGGCATCTTCGCTCAAAGCTTGTCAGCGTTGACGGAGCTCTCGCATACGACGGCGTTCATTTCATCGTGACGGTGGAGGTTGAGGATGCCGAGTCAATTCATCACATCATCATCTTGCCCGATCTGGAGTGTGTAGAGGTCCTGAGAAGAGAACTGCATTCTCACTCCCCGAACTTGGACGACCACTGGGGAGGGCGACCGCGAGTCAGTCTGAGCCCGAGCGAGCTTGCTGGAACAGTGCGAGACATTGGAGGTCTTCTTGGACCAGCTCATGCCTTCACGCCATTCAAGTCTCTGTTCAGAGAGGGAAAGTACGACTCTCTCTCCTCGTGCTATGGCGATGAGGCAAGCCACATCCACTTCCTGGAACTCGGACTGTCTGCAGACACGGTAATTGCAGACCATATCCCCGAACTCTCGAGAGTCACCTTCATCACCTCCAGCGACGCACACTCTCCGTCGCCGGACAAGTTGGGAAGGGAGTTTGTAAGGCTGCTTGTGGAGGGTCCTACATTCCACGAGGTCGCCATGGCACTACGACGAGAGAAGGGGCGGAGAGCTGTCCTCAACGTGGGTCTGGATCCCAAGCTGGGCAAGTACTACCTCTCGTTCTGTTCTTCCTGTAGAAGAACACTTGTCTTCGATGAGTCGATCTCCACCCCTTCGCATGACGAGCTGAATGTCTACGTCCCGATAGTGTCCAAGGAGGAGATGCCCGAACTCCTCATGGCAGTCCACAGACGGCAGATGAAGTGTCCGGCCTGCGGAAAGAGAATGCGTCTTGGCGTGAGAGACCGAGCCATCATGCTGGGCACAGGTCAGAGTAGGTCACCTGAGCATAGACCACCTTATCTGCACATGCCGCCCCTTCTTGAGATGATGATGACTGCCACTGACAGCACCAAGACATCAAAGAAGCTACTTCGCGAGTATGAGACACTGGTGAGCAAGTACGGGACAGAGACCAAGATACTGACTGGGAGGTATGACAGCCAGCTGGGTGAGTACAGCCCTCGACTTGCACAGCTGGTGCGGGCATGTCGTGACGGAGAGGTGAAACTCATCCCGGGTGGCGGCGGAAGGTATGGGAAGATGGTCCCACCATGGGGCGGTGATGAGAACTGACAGTAGTACGTGGAACCATCCGAGAGGTCGGTCGTAGCACGACGACTCGTATCAGCAGTACTAGGTGGTATGGCACAACTCGGATTGTGGTACAGGATGACGAAGGCAAGACATACGACGTGAGTCTATCATCCGCGGTGATGGAAGCACAGAGATTCCTGCCAAGAGTGGGGATGCGCGTGATAGTGCATGGGTTCGTTGAAGAGGCTGAGTACGGGCTTTCTGACTTTGTTGTCACCAGAGTGTCCCATGTCAGACATGAGGGGGCAGACGTGAAGCGCGTGGTCAAGTTCGAAGACTAGATGTCTCATCTGCGGACTCTGATGAGATAGCCGGGGGGCTGTATCCACTCGGACTTACACTTCGGACACCGGGAGGGCTTCTTGACGGTTGCTCTATCAGAGAAGACGAATCCGCACTTGTTGCACTGTGCGGGACGAGCAACCAGCTCCCTCCCCTGACTCCTAATCGACTTGGCAATATGCCCAAGATCCTCAGACACAACCCGGGGGTCATCGAGGTCGAGGGCGTTACATATGTCCTGTACAGTGAGAGGGACGGAAGTCCGTTCCAGCATCTCTAGGATCTGTTCTCTACGAGTGGCCATGATAGTAACACCCACACACACGCACACGCCGTCACTCTGCTTAATGCTTGCTGGTCGAGGTGTCATCTCGGTGACTCCGAGAAGCGGCCTTTTGACTGTCATATGCAGCAGGTCTTTATCTGGCCGAGTCATATCTCTACTGAATAGCAGCCAGAGACTCTTGAGGTGCTGAGCGCATGCCGCAGCTTCTGCTGGACCCAACTCCCGCTCACAAACACATGTCATACGACGAGCGGGTCTGTTCCGTATGCATGGGACACAGAGCTCTCTGCGGTGTGCGGCCATGCCCGCTTGTCATGAGGGCGAAGGCAATTGCCAACATCGAACAGGCGGTACCCGGTACCAGTCTGGAGGGGTCCTCTCCACCATCTGTGTTCGTAGGCAGCTACGGTTATCCGAAGGTCTTGGCAGGTCCACTGGTGCCTCCTGTCCGTGGAAGCGAGACTGCCCTGATGGAACGGCCAGACCTGTGGCTGGACAAGACCCTTGACCAGATACTGGCCTTGCGATTCAGTCTCATACGGACCAAGAGACCGCTTCCTGTGGATGCGGCCATCGACCCTCCACGACTGCTTGCTGAGACACAGACCATGGCTCTCTCTGAGACGCCGACCGCATCTGAGGCCACCCTGCTCAAGAGACCGCAGTTCACTGCCATAATCTCCAGCAAGACCCTTCCCATTGGCCCTTCGGCTCCACTGCACAGCTTCCAGCTCGAGGACAATCCCAGTGTGCCCAAAGCCGTTAACCGAGTCACAAGCGACACTGACCTGAAGGCGGTGCCCGGTGTGATGACCCTTTTCCGCGAGGGTATCAGTCAGCAGCACCTGACGCGCCTGTTCTCTGTTGGTCTCCTCGGAACGAAGCGAACTCGGAAGCTTGTACCCACGGAGTGGAGCATAACAGCTGTGGATGACATAATCGGCCGGCGACTACATCGAGAGGTGCTCCAGTATGAGTGGGTTAGTGACATAATGCTCTTTGTGGACCACGCGCTGGGCAACACCGTCGCCATACTGATGAACCCAGGTCCGTGGGAGTTTGAGGCACTGGAATGCTGGCTCACAGGTCCGAGGCCACACGTCATCTCGGACTACGAGTATACACACGGTCGCAAAGAATACGCCAAGGCCGTGGTTGGAGCATACTACGCCACACGTCTCCCAGTGCTTGAATATCTCTCTGAACAACGCAGACAGGCGTCAGCCATTGTGTTCATGGAGATAGACCCGAAGAGGTGGGTACCACTAGGAGTGTGGCGCTTCCGTGAGATTGCTCGGAGAGCCCTCTCTGGATCAGGGAAGAGCTTCTCGACCACGGAGGAGGCAATAGAAGACCTGGCAACTCATCTGCGGAACCCAGTAGCAAGCTACCTTGAGAAAAGCATCATCTACCGGTCTCTGGGAACCCAGACTCGTCTGACAGAGTTTTTCTAGGGGGCTGTTCAGGAGGAGGACTTGCAGCACATTGAGGAGCGCACGAATATGGGTCACTATGAGCAACTGTGTCGGCTCGGAGAACGACTCGGGCCATTAGCAAGACCGCGTGCCTCCGGTGCCGACAGAGAACTGTCCAAGGCAACAGTGTTTCTGCGACCGCTCATGGTCATATCTGTCGAGGGTGTGACGGGAGCCTCGCGACTCATCACAGTCATCGCGTTCCTTGTGGGCACCATAGGACTCACGCTGCTCGGTCTCTCCATCGCTGCAGCCGTACCAATGTCACTGATGCTTGCGGTCCTGTCCTACTACGGAGTCACACTGTATCCTGTGAGCCTCATGAACAGCTACAAGGTCCAGCTCTCAGAGGAGTCGGACATCATGTTTGAGCAGTTCATCCTCGTCTTTCAGTCAGGTGGGAGCATCTTCGACGCCATCGAACTCGTGGCTCAGTCGGACCACCCGTACCTCTCTGCGGCGTTCAGGCGGATCCTCGCAGATGTCGAGCAGGGCAAGCCGCCCGAGGAGGCACTAGTCGAGTTCGGTCGCAGTCAGCCTTCCGAGGACCTTCGGAGGTATCTTACAGGAGTAGTATCTGCTCTCGAACAGAAGACGGAACTCCTCGACCTGCTCTCCGGCGAGTCGTACGAGGCAGACATGACCCTGCGCTCGAAGAACCTCGAACTCGAGAGCCGCCTGCTAATAGTGTCTGCGCTGATAACCTACGTCCCCATGCTCATCACACTTGCACTCTCACTCACAGGTATGGCTACTAGTCCGCTCGTGATTGTGGTTGCACCGCTCTTCGTCATTCTCAGTGTATTCGTGCGCACGAGATTCTCAAGGGACTTTGCGTCGTATTTTGACAGGCCGCGTGAGAGAGGTGTCGCACCGCCCGCACAGAGCAGGATCATGGCCGAGTACGACGAGTTCCTGAACTTCCTCATGCTGCTAGGCGAGAGGATGAGGACCGGAGACACTCTTGAGGTGGCACTGCCAGCGATACGTGACGAGCTGGCACCGGAGTCCCAAAGACTTGCGGACATGGCGATTACTTCGATATACGCGCACAATGAGGATGTCCAGACGGCTTTCAACAGGGCGTCTGAAATGGCACTGGGTGAACGGGTCTCACGCATGATGAAGGTGATACCCGCTATGGCCGAGGTGTCCGCTCTCGACGCTGGAGAGAGAATCGTGAAGATGGCCGGGAAACTGATTCGGCGTTCGGCACTCGCAAGAGAGAGAGAGTCCATACTCTCTGCACAGAGAGTCAAGGTCTATCTGCTGTCCCTCACCAGTGCGGTGGTTCTCGGACTGCTGGCATCGCTGGCACCCTTTCTCTACATAGGCTCTCTCCTATCTCAGGGCCCTTCATGGACCCCCGGCGCCACCAATGTCATGGAGATGCTTCCGCTTCTCGTCACTCTCGTGGTGATAACTTATAGTGCGGGCCATCAGAACACGCTTATGGTAGGTGGCAGAAGACCACGAGCTTTCGGGCTCGTCTGTGCGCTCCTCTTCTGGACTTCATATGTGACCGCATCAGCATTGCTGGGTCTGGGGAACTGGCCAACATAGGTTTTTTAGATGGTGTGCGCCAGTCTTCACCGTTTAGACCAAGGAGTGTATGCAGGTTGCAACTAGGCATCTTTGATCTCAGTCTTGGTGAAATAATGCTGTTCTTCCAGAACGAGTGGGTCGTCGGCTGGCTCCTGATTGGCTCGGGAATACTCGCCGCCGCTTGGCTGCTTGAGAATCTGACGGACCCAATCCCGTTGCTGCGCAACATCTTCGACGTTGTTGTGGCCATAGGCACATATGTCGGCTTCTTCGTTGGCCTGTTGGACATCCTCGTTGGGTATATTGTCTATACCACGAATCCAACAGCCACCATCGTAGCTGCTGTGCTCATCATCACTGGCTTCTCACTGTCAATGCGTCTGCTGTCGAAGTTCCCAATAGCGCTGCTCTTCGCAGCTGGTGTGGCAGGCTTTGTCACCTTCACAGTCTACGGTTACGTGAAGCCATATACCAGTAACCCCATCCAGCAGATTGCTGACATAGCCACGCAGGTAGTGTCATTGAAGGGGATGATCGTAATCTTCCTAGTCGTCTTCTCCGTCGCCTATGTGTTGGGTGGCTTGATAATCAAGATCATCCAGCTAATTGGCAAGGTCTTCTCCGCCACTCCTGTGAGCGTCATCATTGGCCTGGCCGCAATGGCTGTCGGTGTGATTGTGATACTGGCACCAGCTCTTGTTGGCGTCGTCGTGCCTTGGCCTCCAATGTAGGCATTAATCTAAAGAGGGGCAAGTCCCCTCTCTTCTTCTTTTTCCACCTCGAGTGATACAGGTCAACTCAGAACTCGAGACCACCTTGTGTGTGCAGACTTTCACCCGACAATGTGGGGGTCTGACGGCATTTTCACTCGGAACGTGTGCATGAGTGGCGGAGATGGTTTCACAGCACGGTGGAGCGCTTCCGCAGGCAATAGAGCAATGGAGGAGATGGCCATATGGATTGCTGCTGGAGCAAGACGATGGCACACATGCAGAGGGCTTGGCAAGAAGCCGCTAAGCAGATTGTTCTCTGACGGTTACCAACAGGTCAATACTACAGTCCCGCCCGGCTAAAGTCCGCTCAAGCCGGCACTCGTATGGGTCTGATCTCTCTGAACAACAGAAACTTTACGCCTCTGGAACCGTAGAATGTGGCCGCCTCGTTCATCTGTGTCTCGGCCTTGGCAATAGACGCGTCCCACTTTGAGATGTAGTGCACTTTGTCGGGAAGCATACCCTGCACCAAGTCTCTGTCAAAGCCTGCTGGGACTTCCATGCCATTCGGTGCAAGCAGCACGACTCTAAAGACCACCTCAGTGGAAGTGTCTCCAGTCACGTCCGTACGACCAACCTCAAGCCAGAGTTCACAGTACTGCAAAGGCGACCTCTCACATGGGCCATGCTCAGGGCTAGGCCCCATACAGAAAAGCATGATTGTGTACTTATGGCTTCTTTGCTTCAGTCAACTGGAAGATGGCCGGAGCGGTATCTTTTCCCAAAGAGTTAATACTAGAAACGCTTTAACACTATCTATTCCGAGTACGGTCTACGATAGACTAATAGGATTCGGAACGGATGCTCAGAGGTGAGGAAGCGATGTCCCGCAGCGGAGATAAGAGCTCCTCAGAGGAACCAACAGACAAAAGACACAAGCGAGGCCGCAAGGCTATGAGTGGCTCCTCACAGGACAAGAAGAAGATAATCAGCGTCACTATGAGTCAGTCGGTAGTGAGCCAGATTGACAGGCTCGTCGAGGACAGAGCAGCACGATCACGTGCGCAGCTGATAGAGGACGCTGTCCGATATTTCATTGACTTCACAGTACACAAATGGAATGACAGAGGAATCTATGTCAACAACTGCAGGGTTGTCATGGAGTCAGACACGCAGTCCTCGCTGTTCTTCTCTACCATGACGCCAGCCAGTCAATACGAGATGGGAAGGACTGCAGGAAGCCAGTCGCCCATTGCGGATGTGATAAGGCTCGTCCATGGGAAGAATCCGGCGGACCCTTCGAGTAGACAACTTGTGATGCGTCTACTTCAGGCTCACGGCTGGGGTGCAATGAACATGAGCGAGGATGGCCTTGTAGTCGTAGGCAGCCCATTCTACCCTGCCCAGTTCGTCAGAGGCTACCTTGAGGCACTGATGAAGGTTCAGCTCGAGCTGGTCGAGACTCACGCCAAGGACAACATCGCGCTGCGCGTTGTGAGATAGTCAGCACAGAGCCTACCACTCTACACCCCTTGTGAGAATCTCAAACTCACTCTTGAATAGACCGGGTATGCCTTCAATAGTGCGGCGAATCTGCGCTTCTTTCTCAGCCATGCCATCCGCGGCGAAATATACCTCGTAGACACATCGATTCTGCTCAAAGCAGAAGCCAGTGGTGAACAGGACTTTCAAGTCGTACTGCTTGAACAGTGATGTCATGGTCTGCATCAGCGCCGGATTCACCTTCTCTACCTCCAGACGGACCCGTGCCCCGCTCTCCTTCATCATTGGGAAGAGCCTAATCTCGCCTGACTTCTCGAAGTGAATGACCATCGCTGCCTTCACATCGGCAAGCTCAGGGTTGTTGAAGAAGTCCCGCGGGAGTACTACTGCAGGCTTCTTTCGAATGTCAGCAACCATTCCTTTAGTGATTCCGGCCAACGCAACCGCCTCGCGCCTGTACACTACTGAACGCACTTCGTGTATATGTACTTTCGTAATGCCTATCCCCAACTGACTACGGCAGGCCACAGTCACATTCACCGGACAATCCAGACGGAGAGAATCACGAGGAAGGCACCCACAAGCATCACCGAGGTGAATGGCTCTGCCAGGAGACACACACCGAGCATAAATGCCACTAATGACTGGAGCATCAGGTATGTCGCAGACGTGACACCACCCATGTCTCTGAGCCCGGAGTAGTACATCGCAGTCGCGAGGCCAATCGAGAACACGCCCAGATAGACTGCTGCGACCTGAAACTCAATCAGTCCCAGCTGTGCCCAGTCCGCAGGAAACAACACCAGCGTCAGAAGAAGTACCAGAGCAGTGTAGATTGCATTTGGGGCCGCGACTCTAAGGGGTTTCCCAAGCTCGTGCATGGTGTCCTGAGCGATCACAATCCACAGTGCCCATAGCAGTCCAGCCGCCAGAGCAAGGAGATCCCCAAGCAGCTGCCCGCTCTGCACTGTATCAGTGCCAGCGCCCATTGACACTGCAGCCGCGCCTATGACCCCGACCATCAGGCCAATCACCTTGCGTGACTCCAACCTGTCTCTCAGAAGAAGTACTGCGAACACGGGCACGAATGCTGTACCAAGATTGACAAGAAGCCCGGTCTTGCTTGCGGTGGTTATTGCGAGGGCGATGTACTGGACTGCGTATGCCAGCCCGTTTACTGTACCCAAGGCAAGGGTCTTACGATTTCTGAATCCACTCGACACGCCACTCAGTCGCTCTTGGCTCAACAGCGCAGCGAGGAGCACGACAGCTCCTAACGAGTTCGCGGTGAAGGCCATGAGCACGGGACTCACAAATGGTAGCACCACGCGACCAACTACAAAAGTGGAACCCCAGATTGCGGATGCAATCACAAGCAGCGCCCTTGCACGAAGATGGTGCATTATTCTGTGAGGCCTCACGGCGCATCGCGATGCTGGCTTCTTAAGTCTAGTAGTAGTGACCAACACTCAGATAAGCACGGGAACAAAGAACACGAGACACCTATGCAATGGTGATGAGCAATGGCGAAAGAAGGCGGCATATACGTCTGTGATGTCTGTGGACAGATTGTTGAAGTGAAGAAGTCAGGACCTGGAACACTGGTCTGCTGTAACAGACCGATGCGCCTCTACGAGGAGTGATACCGAGACCGTCCAGTTGGCAATCCTTATAAGTCGACTGGCGGGCAACCCAGCAGTCTTCTTCCGGGTGGCCATCAATGGTGGAGATACCGAGCATCATAGTAAAGACGAGGACGCTTCTTAGCCTGCGAGGGTATACTCTCGACGAGTATCTTGAGTTCGACGACAGATACGAGATGGTGCCAGAGAAGAGAGAGGGCGAGGAAGTCAGCAAACTCGTGGTATGGATATTCAAGGAACCAAGAGTTGTGGGTGTAGCAACCGTCAAGGATGTTGCCCGAGGTATGGAGGAGGCTGGAGCAGCGGAAGGAATGATGGTCGGAGGCAGCAGGTTCACGCCAGCAGCCAAGAAGCAGGCAAAGGCAATGAAGGTGGAGCTTGTCGAAGGCAACTACTCCAGCTTCGACCTGTTCGACCATGAGCTTGTTCCCAAGCATGTGATTGCATCTGAGGATGAGGTCAAGATGGTCCTTGACCACTATGGGATAAAGAGGCCGCACCTGCCAAGGATAATGAGGGATGACCCAGCGGCAAAACTTCTAGGCGCCAGACCCGGACAGGTCCTGCGTATCGAGAGGAAGAGCAAGACCGCGGGCGTCGCATACTATTATCGTCTTGTTGTTGACGGTGCAAGATAGGTCAGGTCTAGAGAGCAAAGAGACCCCACTGCAGACCTACGAATAGCATCACCAGCATACTGGCAAACGGCAGTGTGATGTTGTCTGTCCCCTTTGGGCTTATGAGTTCCACAAGCGTCGCAGTGACTGATCCCACAAGAGCCAGCAGTATCATCGGAACCCACAGGACTACCCCGCCAGGAGCGAACGCGGTCTCTCCGTAGTTGACAACACCAAAGAACCAGAACCCGAGCATGGCACCGACGAAAGCAAAGACGAAGAGGGC
>JACAEL010000019.1 GCA_013388835.1 Candidatus Thorarchaeota archaeon
ATGCTCAGGTGATAAGCTGGGAGTTCGTATTGGGTCTTCTGAGCCAGTGGCTAGAGATTGTAATAGGCGTCTGCATCGAAACGACCGCCATGCTTGTTCTGGCAGCTGGCATCTGCAGAGGGTTTATTTCCGAGAAGTGGGGTGAATTCAAGGGCGCCGTCAAGCGGGCAGTCATCTCGATTGCATTGAATTTCGTATTAGCTCTAGCAACTCTCTATCTCTTCGTCTTCATATATGAGCAGTCTGTGTACCAGTTCAGGAGGCAGCAGTGAGTGAGCATTCCTTTCGACGTTCTCGTGTTCGGGCCCATAATCCTCACCCTTGTGGCATTCTTCTCGGGGCCAGTCGTGTTCTTATGGGGGGCCTACCATGAGCTTAACAACCGGCTCATCCGCTTCTTCTTCGGTTCCGGAAGAAGGGCTATCATTACAGTTACAGTGATGTTCCATGCGGCCATCTTCTGGCCCGCTCTTTATTACATACGATTGTCCGACTTCTGGCTTGCCTATCTCTTGGCCGGTCAAATCCCCGCGGCATTCACTATCATGTATGCGGTGATGTACATCCCGTTCAGAATCGGACCCTTCTCCTTTGCTATGCGGGACGTGTCAGTCATGATGCGGCTGGAGACACTCCATAAGAGAGGCAAGTTGGACGACGACTCGCTGAGAATGGGCCTGAGGACAATCCTCGGAGGCGAACAGAGAGGGAACGCAAGGTCGCGTCGAGTTCTCGAGGAGACTAGGTCCCGGACAGACGAGTTTGGTCAGAGAGTGAACAGCATCCTGACACTCCTTGAGCAATGAGTGTGACTTGACCTGCCGGCTACCGAGTCTATGAAGAGGTCCATGCAGGGTCTCAGCTCTGGGATGCTGGCAGGTCATAGAGTACGTGGTCATTCTCGGACAGAGATGTCACTCCTACTCACTGGTGGACATGAGGCTGCACGATGTCAGCGTGGTGGCCGACGTCAACAGGCACGACCCCAACGCGCCCAATCCGACAGATTCAGCACAACAGGATGGGACTCTTGCAGGACGAATCGATCCTGGTGCCGTGGAAGACACAGACCCGTGGCAGTATGCAGTCACTGTGGACTCTTGGTGGACTGGCTGGTGGCCTCTCTTGCATCTGAGATTCAGTCGGGCATCTCCCGGTGGCGCATCTCTCACAGTCCAAGTACGTGTCGGTCTGCTCCCCACAGACTTCGCCCTCGAGGAGGTGTCCTTCAGCTCAGGACAGCCACAGGACCCGCTGGTCGATTCAGCAGTGCAGGATTCGATTGTTGACTCCGTTGTTTCTTCGTTCCAGATTCTCCCAGCAGAAACCGTTGCGCTCTACCTGATAGGCTTGGCTGCAGCAAGCGCGTGTCAGGTGGTTCAAGCAGGCTGCCAGCCTTGGCTTGTGACCATTGCCTCAGCTCTGGTCACCAGCTACGTGCTTCTCTTCACGACGCTCCTTCTCCTGTTCGCCACGATTGTCACGAGCGTGACATCGAATCCGTGGGTCGTGTTAGTATCCATCGCTATCATGGGACTTTCTAACCTCTTGGGTCTGATGTTCTCAACGATAGTGTTTCCATCCATTGGAAACAGACTGCTAAGCAAGGTGCCCTTGATAGGAAGGTTTTTCAGCCCTCTTAGGGGTCTAGCGGAGTGGTGGGACGAACGGACGGACGCCTCCCTACTGTTCATCTTTGTGAAGGTTTTCCTGATTGGATTCACATTTGCAGTAGCTCTCTTGGCGGCGGGGATGACAGCATTCGGCCTCAACTAGGACATTCCAAGTCAAAAAAAAGCATGAATGGATGTGATAGACTCGTTCGCATTCACCGACCCAATGTTTCTCCTCTTCGCGATACTGGTCTGGAGCGGCTCGGTCGCTCTTGCGTTTGCGTTTGGCCGGCTACAGATATGGCGCAGGCCTCCAATACCGCCAGACTTCAAGGCGGAAGTGATGACAGAACAGGCCATCGCCTTGGTCTCCGCAGTGGGAACAATCCCGTGGTTCATCGTCGGTCCAGTGCTGCTCGGACCGGGTGAGATTGCCGTGACTCTGGAGGGCTGGGTTGGTCTGCTGGTTGGTGCATTTCTTGCCATGTTCGGACCTGGATTGGCTCTGCTCTCGAAGTACGGACGAGAGCCTTCGGCAGGGAAGACGTGAAGACAACTCAAAAACCATGTCTGAAGTCGGACTTCGGCCTGCCCGGTCCGATGCCACACTTGACAATGGGCCAGAGCTCTACGGCAATCCTGAAGGGATCTGTGGTGTTGACTGTGGCATCCCACCTTGTAGGGTTCTTGTCTGGGGCGGCCCAGGTCACCGCCAACGCCTGGAGAGCGAGAAGAATAGGATCCGTGACATAGTGCGTTGGTCGATACGTGGTGGTGCTGGTGTGGAGGATATTGATGGATGGCTCAAGAGGAGAGTCGATTTTCTCATGAGCGACCGCCCGACTAGCCCTCGTCTGACGCAAGCCGAGGTTGGTGAGGTCTTGAGTCTATTAGCGACAGACTCTGATGCTGTGGGACTCGCAGCAAGACGTCTTTTCGTCTCTCAGGACCAGGTCGGCCCCCTCTCGGCTAGGCCGCAGCTGCATCGAAGCTGGATATTCCCGCCGGGACGAGTTCTCTATGAAGGGCGAGCTCATCCAGAGCACCAACATCCCGTGCACGGCCTGCATTGGCCTGTCCGACGAGAACAAGCAGTGCGTGCCGCTCGTGCACTGGGGCGATGCATGGGTGGGGAGCCAGAAGG